>JAZNNV010000254.1:0-1811 GCA_045580465.1 Faecousia sp. | reverse complement strand
TGATGTAGGTTACGACATAGTCGGATTGTTTGAGCATGCCTGCAGGAATTTCCAATAATTTGGCGGTGACGGAAAATCCGTCACCGCTTTTTTGCGTTTCTTCCTTTTTTCCAGTAAAATCCGCCACAAAATCTCTTGACTTTTATTTGGTGGAAAGATATAATGATATTGTACAATTTTGTCGAAAAATTCTCTTATTTTTATACATTTTCACAAAATTTTGGTGGAAAATGCCGGCGGGAGAGCCGGCATGGAACATATACCCCCGGCAACCCCAAAAAAGAGGAAGAGAGAGGTATTTCGTATGGCAAAGAAAGCCCCTGCCCTGGATGCAAAGGGCAATCGCAAATTCGGCATTCGTGATAGCATTGCGTATGCTGCCGGTGACCTTGGCTGCAACATGAGCTTTGCGCTGAAGGGCACGATGGCGCTGTTCTGGACCCAGGTGATGGGTATGAGCGCCTGGTACTCCCTGCTGCTTATCATTGTGCAGGTGTGGGATGCCATCAACGACCCGCTGATTGGCTCGATGATCGATGCGGACCGCCGCAAATACAAGCGCAACAAGTTCCTGCAGTACATCTGGGTAGGCTCCATTGGTTTGATTGTGGGCGGTGCCTGCTGCTTCCTGCCCTTCCCCGGCGCTCCCGTGTGGGCGAAGTTTATCATTTTCATCGCCGGCTACGTTATTTGGGATGCCTTCTACACCATCGCTAACGTCCCCTATGGCTCCCTGCTGTCCCTGATTTCCAATGACCCCGCCGACCGTGCTTCGCTGTCTGCGTGGCGCTCTATCGGCTCGATGGTGGGCAATATGCTGCCCATGGTCATCCTGCCCTTCCTGATCTACAACGAGGATAAGTCCCTCAACGGCAACATGGTGTTCATCGCCGCTCTGGTGATGGGCGTGCTGGGCTTCATCTGCTTCCAGTTCATGATCAAGAACACCGAAATCCGTGTGGATGTGGATACCAAGCTCAACGAGGATCAGCCCAAGTTCAACGTCTTTGAGGCGTTGGGCAACTTTGTCAAGAACCGCCCCGCCGTGGGCGCCACCTTGGCGGCTATGGGTATGTTCATCGGTATGCAGGGTGCGACCACCGCTGTGTCCGTGACTTTCCAGATTTACTTCAAGAATACGCAGATCTCCGGTATTGTACAGCTGTTTGCGATGATCCCCATCGTGCTGTTCACCCCTCTGGCTCGTAAGATGGTTGTCAAGTACGGCAAGAAGGAGCTGTCCGTTGTGGGCTCCATCTGCTCCATCATCGGCGGTCTGGGTCTGTTCATCATCACCCCCAACAACACCAACCTGGATCTGATCATCTACATCCTCTGCCAGCTGGTGTACAGTCTGGGTCTGGGCATTTACTCCACCGTCTCCTGGGCGAAGATGGGCGACGCCATCGACTACAACGAGTGGAAGACCGGCAAGCGTGAGGAGGGTGTCGTCTACTCCCTGCACTCCTTCTTCCGTAAGTTGGCGCAGGGCATTGGTCCTGCTGTGGCGCTGGTAATCATGCAGGGCATGGGCTATGTCAACAATGCGGTGGATCCCGCTACGGGCGCTGCCTATATCGATGTGAACAAGCTCTCCTGGGAGTTTGCCATCGAGCTGCGTACCCTCGTTGCGATCCTGTTCCTGGTGGCTGCTGTGATGCAGTTCGTGGGTCTGGGCTTGATCTACAACCTGGACAAGAAGACCCTCGCCAAGATGAACGAGGATCTGCATCGTGACGTGGAGGCAGACGACCTGCTCACCTACACCACAGCCGAAGACAATGACAATTTAGTGTAAAATTGAGATGTCC
>JAZNNV010000253.1:0-3191 GCA_045580465.1 Faecousia sp. | reverse complement strand
TGTTCTGGCTGAATACTTTGCCGCCCACAATGCAGGCATTCAGGTCATCGGCTGCCCCAAGACCATCGACGGCGACCTGAAGAACGAGGACATCGAGTGCTCCTTCGGCTTCGACACCGCCACCAAGACCTACTCCGAGATCATCGGCAACATCGAGCGCGATGCCAACTCCGCAAAGAAGTACTGGCACTTTGTAAAGGTCATGGGCCGTTCCGCTTCCCATGTGGCACTGGAGTGTGCTTTGCAGACCCGTCCCAACATCTGCCTGGTGGGTGAGGAGGTTGCAGCCAAGAAGATGTCTCTGGCACAGATCACCGACTACATTGCTGACTCTGTTGCCAACCGCGCTGCCAAGGGCTGGAACTTCGGTGTTGCCATCATCCCCGAGGGTATCGTGGAGTTCGTTCCCGAGTTCTCCGTGCTGATCGCCGAGATCAACGAGCTGCTGGCAGGCGAAAAGGCTGACAAGTTCAACGAGCTGCCCAGCTGGAGCGACAAGTACGCCTTCATCAAGGCAGGTCTGACTGCCGCTTCCATGGCTGTTTTTGAGATCCTGCCCGATGCGATCCAGCAGCAGCTGTTCCTGGAGCGCGATCCCCACGGCAACGTGCAGGTCAGCCTGATCGAGTCTGAGAAGCTGTTCTCCGCCATGGTCAAGGAGAATCTGGCAGCCCGCAAGGCAGCCGGCACCTACAAGGGCAAGTTCTCCGCCCTGCATCACTTCCTGGGCTACGAAGGCCGCTGCGCATTCCCCTCTAACTTCGATGCCGACTACTGCTACAGCCTCGGCTACAACGCCTTTATGCTGATCCAGTACGGCTTCAACGGCTATCTGTCCAAGGTTTCCAACCTCTCTAAGCCCGCTGAAGAGTGGGTCGCCGGCGGTATGCCCATCACCAAGATGATGAACATCGAGCCCCGCCACGGTCACGACAAGCCCGTCATCCGCAAGGCACTTGTGGAGTTGGACGGCAAGCCCTTCACCTTCTTCGCAGCAAACAGAGAGCTGTGGGCAAACGAGACCTGCTACGTCTATCCCGGTGCCATCCAGTACTGGGGTCCCAGCGATGTCTGCGACCAGACCACCAGAACACTGGCTCTGGAAAAAGCCTGATCAACACATAACAAAAGAGAGAACAAAACCTCGGTTTTGTTCTCTCTTTCTTTTATTGCTTTTTCCGTTTTCTTGCCAGCTCGAAGCCGAGCAGGATCAGCGCGTAAACCGCGGCATAGATCGGCGCCATCACCCAGATCGTAAAGGGTGTGTCTGACAAGATCGGCTCTGCGATATGCATCGCGTCGCTCATGTCGAAGGTGTTCATCAGGAACGCACCGACGGTCACATAGAACATGAAACCAATGGCAGACCAGTACCACTTCTTGTAGGTAACGTTGATCTGCTTCAGCCAGAACAGCGACACCGCCAGCATGGCACTGAAGCTGTGATGGAGCAAGCCGGACATGGTGGGCAGGCAGAAGAATGTGGGATTGTAATGAAGGAACGTGGCATAGGCAACTGTAGAAAGACCGCCAAACAGACCAATCAACCACATGGCATGGGTAACACCATTATCCTTTTTGCCCAGTAGAATGCTCAACGAGAAAACGACACTCGTCATGCCGCAGATGCTGTCCGGGATCAGATAATACCAAAGCACCTGACCATCAACAAACACCTGTGTCAAGCGGTTTGCCATAACCGATACCAACTGCAAAGCTGCAATGCACTTCAGGAAAACCTGCTTTGCTTCTTCTGTCTTTGCAAACTTCTTCGCAAGCAGCAGCGCAGCGGCAGCTACCACCGCACTGATGACGATATAGAGTATATGCTCAACACCATAAAGCTGTGGACCCATGATGTCCCTCCTCTATCTCTTCAGGAACAGATCAATACTTGGTCGGTTCGATATGCCAGATCTCTTTCGCATACTGGCGGATGGTGCGGTCAGAGGAGAATTTCGCGCCGCTGGCGATATTCCACAGACACTTACGACCAAATGCCATGCGGTCAGCATAGTCCCGGTTGACCCGCAGCTTTGCATCGATATAGGTCAGGTAGTCCCACAGCAGATAGTAGTGGTCTGCTCTGTGCCAGTTCGTGCCGTCCAAAATCGCGTGGTACAGCTCCTGCTGATCGCAATCCGTGGGAACTGTGCCATCGATCAGCGTATCCAGTGCGCGGCGGACATTGGGATGGTGATCGTAGATCGCCCGGGGGCTGTAAGCATCCTTACCGCTGTTGATCTCCTGCACCGTCGCGCCGAAGATATACTCGTTTTCGATACCGGCTTCCTTGGCGATCTCAACGTTTGCGCCATCCAGCGTACCGAGGGTCACAGCACCGTTCAGCATCAGCTTCATGTTGCCGGTGCCGGAGGCTTCCGTGCCGGCGGGAGAGATCTGCTCGGAAACGTCCGCGGCAGGGATGATATGCTCGCCATAGGAGCAGATATAGTTCTGCACAAATACGACCTTCAGCTTGTCGCTGACATCGGGATCGTTGTTAATGAGCTTCGCGATGCGGTTAATATAGCGGATGATCGCCTTGGCACGGGCATAGCCGGGCGCGGATTTCGCGCCGAAAATAAAGGCGGTGGGCTGGAAATCCGGCAGCTCGCCATTCTTCAGGCGGAAGTAGATATCCACAACGGACAGCGCATTCATCAGCTGGCGCTTATACTCGTGCAGACGCTTGACCTGCACGTCAAAGATAAAGTCGGGGTTAAGCTGCACACCCTCGCGCTTTGCGATGACCTTGCACAGCTGTTCCTTCTTCTGACGCTTGATGGCATTGAAGCGGCTGACCATCTCATCGTCGATCAGAGGCTTCAGCTCTGCCAGACGATCCAGATCGCCGAGGAAATCGCCGCCGATATAGCTGCGGATCAGCTCCGTCAGCTCCGGGTTGCACAGACCCATCCAGCGACGGGGCGTTACACCGTTGGTCTTGTTCTGGAAGCGTTCCGGGAAGACCGCATACCAGTCACGGAACAGATCGTCCTTGAGGATCTGGCTGTGGATCTCCGCAACGCCGTTGACATAGCTGCCCACGTAAACACTCAGGTTTGCCATATGGGCGGTGTTGTCACGGACGATGAACAGCTGGGGATGCTCCTCCTTCAGCTTCTGATCGATCCGCAGAATAATGTCCACGATCTCTGGCACCACACTGCGCAGCAGATCCAGATTCC
>JAZNNV010000252.1:0-5440 GCA_045580465.1 Faecousia sp. | reverse complement strand
ACATTGTTGTTATGGCAGGGGAATGCGTTTTTTCTCTCCCCCAGTCTTTTTGCTGCGCAAAAATCCAGCCCCCTCGTCAGAGGGGGCTGTTTGTACTGTTATGCATCAACGTATTTGAAGAGCTTGAGGGTGTCGTTAAAGCGACCGTCCCGGGTCTCGCTGCCGAAGGCACCGATGATCAGGTAACCGTCCTCCACCATGAAGGTGGACAGCAGGCAGTTTCCTGCGGCGCTGGTGTAGCCGGTCTTGCCGCCCACTGCCTGAGCATGATAAAACTCGGGGTAGCGATCCTGAAAAATGAGCTTGTTGGTGTTTGTCCACAGGATGTCCCGGGCGGTATTATGTACGATGGCGGTATATACCTTGGTTTGCATGCTTTCCATGATGCGCGAGGAGGTGAGGCACAGCTCACCAAGCCGTGCGGCATCTGCCATTGACATGTAATGGTCGGGATCGTGGTAGCCGTCGGGATTTTTGAAGTTGGAGTCGTTCATGCCCAGAAGCTGTGCCTGACGGTTCATTTCCCGGACGAATGCCTCGTAATAGTAATACTCCGTTTCGTCGGTGGTGCCGAGGTAAGCCTTGCCGGCGGCAACTGCCAGAACACGGGCGGCATCACCGCCGCTGGGCAGCAGCATACCGAGGATCAGGTCTGCCACACTCAGCTTGTCCTTGGGATTCAGCAGGGCAATGGAGGAATCGGAGGGCAGGGTATCGAGAATGTTGCCGACTGTGACGATGTCTGTGGGCTTCAGGTACATCAGCGCCACGTAAGCGGTGTACAGCTTGGTGATGCTGGCGACATAGAGCTTATCGTGGACATCGCCGGTGGTGAAGAGGAATTTACCGGTGCGGCAATCGTAGACGAAAGCATCACGGGACTGGAGGGAAGGGCCTTCCGGCTCGGTGGGTTTTGTCGGCTCGGAGGGTGCAGTGGGAGTGGTGGGAGCCGTGGTTTCAGTGGGCTGCGAGGGCTGTGTCGGCTCTGAGGTGGGGGTGGTGCCTGTGGGGACTGTAGGGTCGGTGGCTGTAGGCACCGTAGGGTCGGTAGTGGGTTGAGGGATGGACGGCTTGGTAGACAGCGCGGGATTCTGAGAATCGGCAGGGCTGGCGACCATCACTGAGGATGCCAGCACGACGATCACCAATGCAAGGATGATCAAAAAGCTGAGCGTCCGCTGCTGCTTGCGCATGGTATCCCTCCCTCGTGAAAAGTTATGGAAATATTATATCATTAATTAACAAATTGTCAACAAACAGCCGTGGCTGGTTTTGGGGATTTTTGAAAGTTGCATTTTCGGATGCAACTTTCTTTTTCTTTTCCCCCTTGGATGAAAGGGAGGAGTGCAATGGAGGGCAAAAAGGGGTCAAAAACGCTGCAAAAACGGATCCGTGCGGGAACATTGACCCGGGAGGATGTAGCGCGGCGGTTGGCGGAGCTGGCGTTCGGTCGTGCCAATGACTGCGTGAAGCTGGTGCTGGAGGAGGGGGTGCAGATCGATGGGCTGGACTTGAGTCTGCTGCGGGAGCTGAAGCGGAATGACAAGGGAACGGTAGAGGTGCAGCTGGTGGATCGGCTCAAGGCTCTGGAGCAGCTTGCGCTGCTGGCGCAAGGTCAGGGGACAGATCTGGAATCTTTTCTGCAGGCGCTGCAGGGCGGCGGTGAAGAACCATGAACTACCGCGCCTTTTCTGAAAAGCAGCGCACGGTGCTGACCTGGTGGCTGCCGGGGAGCAGGTATCACGATAAGGAGGCGATCGTCTGTGACGGGGCGGTTCGATCGGGCAAGACGCTGGCGATGGGACTGTCGTTTTTTCTGTGGGCGATGGTGTGCTTTGACGGGATGCGCTTCGGCGTATGCGGCAAGACGATTTCGTCGCTGCGGCGAAATGTTCTGTCGGAGATCCTGCCGCGGCTGGAGGGCATGGGGGCAACGTGGAAGGAAAAGAGGACTGAAAATCTGGTGACGGTGACCTTTCAGGGGCATCGGAATCAGTTTTACATTTTCGGCGGGCGGGATGAAAGCTCCGCAAGCCTGATTCAGGGCATCACCTTTGCAGGTGTGCTGCTTGACGAGGTGGCGCTGATGCCCAAGTCCTTTGTGGAACAGGCCTGCGCCCGCTGCTCGGTGGCGGGAAGCAGGCTGTGGTTCAACTGCAATCCGGCAGGTCCAAGCCACTGGTTTTACAAGGAGTGGATATTGGAGGCGGAAAAGCGGAACTGTCTGCGGCTGCACTTTATGATGGAGGACAATCCTTCGCTGACGGAGAAGATCCGGCAGCGGTACAAACGGCTCTACAGCGGCGTTTTTTACCGGCGGTTCGTGCTGGGTCAGTGGGCGCAGGCGGAGGGTCGGGTGTATGACTTTTTCGAGCCGGATATGGTCAAGCCCGTGCCGGAGGGTCCTTTCGACAAGTGGTACATCTCCTGCGATTACGGCACGGTCAATCCCACGTCCATGGGTCTTTGGGGGCGCAGGGGCGGGGTGTGGTATCGGGTTTCGGAGTTTTATTACGACTCCCGGGCAAAGCAACGGCAGATGACCGATGAGGAATATGCCGATCAGCTGCAGAAGCTGGCGGGGGAGCGCGCCATCACGGCGGTGATCGCCGACCCCTCGGCGGCGAGCTTCATTGAAACGCTGCGCAGACGGGGCTGGAACGTCAAAAAAGCGGAAAATGAGGTACTCTCCGGCATCCGTCTGACGGCAGATGCGCTGAAGGCAGGGACTTTGGTGATCTGCGAGGGCTGCAACGATCTGCTTCGGGAGATGGATGAGTATGTGTGGGATCTGAGCAGCGGGGCGAAGGATCGGGTCAAAAAGGAACACGACCATGCCATGGACGAGATGCGTTATTTCGTTTCCACGGTGATGGCGAAAAAAACGGACAGCTTTGCGGTTTGCACCGTGGAGCGCCGAACATAAGGAAGGAGCAATGCAAGTTGAAAAAGAAGCAACAAAACGCACCCTTGGCGGCAACAGCCTGCCAGCTTCGCGGCGGATATTCCCATCCGTTCGGAGCGCTGAAGGGCTTTGTGCCGCTGGGGGCAGGAGAAGAGCAGGTGTATCGGCAGCTGCGGGAGGCGATCCCGGTGCTGGACGCGGCGGTGGGAAAACTGGTGCGTCTCAGCGGCGGCTTCGGCGTGAAGTGCAGAAGCCGTGAAAGTCAGGCGGCGTTGGAGGAGTTTTTGCGCACTGTGCCCTGCGGCAGAGGGCAGGTGGGCATCGACAGCTTTCTGGCGGGCTATGTGGACAGCCTGCTGGTATACGGACGGTCTGTAGGCGAGCTGGTGCTGGATCGCGGTCGATTGAAGGCGGTCTGCTGGGGTGATGTGACCCAAGTGCAGATCATGGAGGGGGATGATCCTCTGCAGGTGGAGCTTTGGGGTCCTGACAGCAAGGGCAGGATGAGCCCGCTGCCCTATCAGCATCTTTTGCTTTTCACAACGCTCAATCCTGAGGCGGCGCATCCCTACGGCGTGAGCCTTTTCCGGGGAATGCCGTTCCTTGCGGACATTCTGATGAAGATCTACGCCACCATCGGCAGCAACTGGGAGCGCGCCGGCAATGTGCGCTACAGCGTGATCTGCAAGGGCGCGGAAAACATGGATCCGGCAGCGGTTCAGGAGCGGGGCAGGCAGGTGGCACAGGAATGGAGCCGTGCCATGGAGGATGCAAAGACCGGCACGGTGCGGGATTTCGTGGCGGTGGGCGATGTGCAGATCAAGGTCATCGGCGGCGAAGCGCCGATCCTGGATTCGCAGGTGCCGGTGCGTCAGATTTTGGAGCAGCTGGTGGCAAAGACGGCGCTGCCGCCCTTCCTGCTGGGTTTGAACTGGAGCACCACCGAGCGCATGAGTACCCAGCAGGCGGATATTCTGACAAGCGAGCTGTGGGCGCTACGCCGGACAGTTGAGCCGGCGCTGCAGAAGATCTGCAGAACCTTTTTGGCGCTGGAGGGCATGGACGACCGGGTGCAGATCCTCTGGAACGATATCAGCTTGCAGGACATTACGGAAGAGGCAAAGGCGGAGCTTTACAAGGCACAGGCTGAGAAGTACCGCGCCGAAGGAAGGTAAGGAGGTAACACATGAACATTCAAAAGGAAACAAAGGTGGCATCTACGGGCGTGGCGACTGAGCAGCAGCTGGAAGCGATCAACGCTCAGGCGAAGGCATCGCTGACGGCGGAGCAGGTATATGTTTTTTCCCTGCGGCTGTGCGACGATCAGATCGATCGGGACATGGAGCGCTTTGACACCGCTGCGTTGCCGGAGCTGGCGAAGCTGTTTATCGGAAAAACGGGCATCGTCGATCACAAGTGGAGCTCGGACGCTCAGGTGGCGCGCATTTTTGAAACCCAGGTGGTCAAGGAAGAGGATGTGACCTACATCAAGGCGTGGGCGTACATCCGCCGGGGCGGCGCTGCGGAGGAGATCATCGCGGACATCGAGGCAGGCATCAAAAAGGAAGTATCAGTGGGCTGCGCCATGGGTCGTGGGGTTTGCTCTGTCTGCGGCGGCGAGTATGGCAGCTGCGGGCATCAGAAGGGCGAGCATTACGACGGCGCGTTGTGCTGCGTGATCCTCAAGGAGCCAATGGATGCCTATGAATTTTCCTTTGTCGCTGTGCCGGCACAGCGGGATGCAGGTGTCATCAAGGGTATGGGCGGCGGTCTTCGCTGCCTGAAGGAGCTGGCGGATGAATTTGGCGCGCAGGCGGAATATCGGATGCTTTGGAAGCAGGCGCAGCTGGGCAAGCAGTACGAAAAACTGCTGCAGGATGAAGTTGTGCGGCTGTTTTTGAGCCTTGACATGGGTTTGGAAGAGCCTACTGCCCGCAGCATCGCAGGCAAGATCGGCGCGGAGGAGCTGCAGAAGCTGAAGGCTGCGCTGGAGAGCAGAGTTTCTGAATATCTGCCCCTGCAGACACAGCTGCGCTACGGCGCAAGCAAGCCGGAGGATGTGGAGTCCGGCTTTTTGATCTAGGTTTTGCCGGAAAACCGGTGACCATATAAATCTATTTTAAGGAGGAAACAAAAGATGGGTTATGACAATCTGAAACTGGAAAAGGGCATGTACCGTCAGGAGGGCATGAGCTTTACCCAGGTGCTGGAGTCTCTCGACCCCAGTGAAAACTATCGCGGCACAGCGCTGGAGGGCACCGATGCCTTTCAGCGTCAGCTGACGCGCTTCGGCATCCGCGCCAAGGGCGCAGGATCTTCTCCCGTGGAGAAGTTCTTCCGCACCATGGATTCTGCGGTGCTGTTCCCCGAGTACATCGCACGTACGGTCCGTCAGGGCATGGAGGAAAATGATATCCTGCCCGACATCGTCGCAACCACCACGGTGATCGACTCTCTGGACTCCCGCTCCATTTATTCTAACCCGGACGAGGAAGGCAAGGAGCGGAAGGGCGTCGAGGAGGGCGGCGAGATCCC
>JAZNNV010000251.1:0-4078 GCA_045580465.1 Faecousia sp. | reverse complement strand
CGGCGCTCGGAGTGGCCGATAATGACGTACTTGCAGCCTGCGTCAACCAGCATGTTGGTTGCGATCTCGCCGGTGTAGGCACCGGATGCCTTGGCGTGGCAGTTCTCAGCGCCGATACCAACGCGGGTCTCACGCATAGCGCGGACAGCAGCGGGGATGCAGACAGCGGGAACGCACAGAGCGATGTCGCACCAGCGGCCCTTGGGCATGATAGCCTTCAGCTGAGTCATAAACTCCTTGGTCTCAGTGGGAGTCTTATTCATTTTCCAGTTACCGGCAATGACGGTCTTGCGATACTTTCTGTTCATAGTCTTTTCTCCTATTCTATATACGCATCGAGAGTCGATGTGAATTTACAAAGTTATGAGGGATTACCCAATCCTACAATTCTTCTAATAAAACAAGGGGAAGCAAGGGAGGGCTTTGACCCTCCCTTGCAGAAATGGTCGATAAATCTAGATTACTTGTCCTCCAGACAAGCAATGCCAGGTAATTCGAGGCCTTCCAGGAACTCCAGGGAAGCGCCGCCGCCGGTGGAGATGTGGGTGATCTGAGAAGCGAAGCCCAGCTGCTCGCAGGCTGCTGCGCTGTCGCCGCCGCCAACGATGGTCACTGCATCGGAATCAGCAAGTGCCTGAGCAACAGCGATGGTACCCTTTGCCAGAGTGGGGTTCTCGAAAACGCCCATGGGGCCGTTCCAGACAACAGTCTTGGCAGCCTTGGCTGCTGCGGCGAACTCGGCGCAAGCCTTGGGGCCGATGTCCAGACCCATCTGATCAGCGGGGATGGCGGTGCAGTCGACGTAGTCAACAGCGATCTCAGCATCGATGGGGGAGGGGAAGGAAGCTGCGATGGCGGTGTCGACGGGCAGCAGGAGCTTGACGCCCTTTGCCTCTGCCTTTGCCATCATTTCCTTGCAGTAGTCCAGCTTCTCGTTGTCAACCAGGGACTTGCCCACGGTGTAGCCCTGAGCAGCAAGGAAGGTGTAAGCCATGCCGCCGCCGATGATCAGAGTGTCGACCTTCTCCAGAAGGTTGTTGATAACATTCAGCTTATCGGAGACCTTGGCGCCGCCCAGAATGGCGACGAAGGGACGCTCGGGGTTGGCAAGAGCCTTGCCCATGATGGAAACTTCCTTCTGTACCAGATAGCCGGAAACAGCAGGCAGGTAGTCAGCGACACCGGCGGTGGAGGAGTGTGCGCGGTGAGCGGTGCCGAATGCGTCGTTGACGAAAATGTCTGCCATGGAAGCCAGATCCTTGGAAAGCTCGGGATCGTTCTTGGTCTCGCCCTTGATATAGCGGGTGTTTTCCAGCAGCATCACATCGCCGGGCTGCAGAGCGGCAGCCTTAGCCTTGGCATCCTCGCCGGCAACGTCAGCAGCCATGATGACGGTCTTGCCCAGCAGCTCGCTCAGGCGGTCAGCAACCACCTTCAGGCTCAGCTCGGGCTTCCACTCGCCCTTGGGCTTGCCCATGTGGGAGCAGAGGATGACCTTTGCACCCTTGTCGATCAGGTACTGGATGGTGGGCAGAGCGGCAACGATGCGCTTATCGGAAGTGATCTTGCCGTCCTTGGTGGGAACGTTGAAGTCGCAGCGGCACAGAACGCGCTTGCCGGCTACTTCGATGTCTTCAATGGACTTCTTGTTGTAGTTCATAGTAATTCCTCCATATTTATAAGGGCGTCAGCCCTTCATTTTTCCGTAATTCTGAAAACCAGGAAAATCCAGCTGCCGCAGCGCCTCATAGACGGTGATGGCGACGGCGTTGCTCAGGTTCAGGCTGCGGGTGTCCGGCAGCATGGGGATGCGGATACATTCATCGTAATGGGCATCCAGAAAATCCTCCGGCAGACCCTTGGTCTCCTTGCCGAAAAACAGATAGCAATCCTCGCTGAAATCCGCTTCGGTGTAAGCCCGGGGCGCCTTGGTGGAAAGGCACCACAGCTGCTTCACCTGATTCTTGGAGAAGAAGTCGTCCAGATTTTCATAATCCAGAACTTCCACATCTTTCCAGTAATCAAGTCCTGCCCGGCGCACTGCCTTTTCGGAGATGTCAAAGCCCAGCGGGCGGATCAGGTGCAGACGGCTGCCGGTGGCCGCACAGGTGCGGGCGATATTGCCGCAATTCTGGGGGATCTCAGGCTCTACCAGTACGATATTCAGCATGTTTATCTCCCCTGAAGCCAAAGAATCGGAAGCGAAAACCGCTCGTGCCCTTTATTGTATGCCAAACTGCCTGCAAAATCAACCGAAAAAACAAAAAAATGGCAACTTTTAATACTATTCACATAAAAAAACGCCAAAACCCTGCAATTTTGTGAAAAATGCGTACTTGATTTTTGAAAGAAGCGCTTTTCAGGAGAAAAAACAACCGCAAACATGGAAAAAATAATCGTAAAGTTTCCGTAAATATTCAAATTTTGCTCTTTACGAATGGCGGAAAAAGATGTAATATGATGGAAGCGCATCGACATTGGAGGAACAGCACATGGACAATAAGCATGCGGATCAGGGCTATCGGAATCTGTGGAAGACCCTGAAGGATATGACATGGAAACAGCGGTGGGATCACCTGATCTATTACTACGGTGTGTTCGCGGTGGTTGCCGTTATGGTGATCGCGATGGGTACGTGGCTTGTGGTGGATATGACCAGCGAAAAGCCGGACATTCTGTTTGAAGGCATGACCGTCAACCTTACATGGACAGATGAGGTGGAGGAGAAAATGACAACGGATCTGTTTGAGCTTTTCGGCGGAACAGACCCGGAGAAGCAATATGTGCTTGTCAATCACTTTGCCCTCAAGGAGTACAGCGCCTCCATAATCGAAAATATGTACACCCGTGTGGCGGTCGGCGAGATCGATTACATCCTTGTGGACAAGTTCGCCATGGATGCCATGGCACCGTGGGGCTTTTTTACAAACCTGAACCTGATCCTCTCCCCGGAGACCATGAAGCAGTGGGAAGCGCACTTTGTCTATGCCCATGACGAATTGACCGAGGAGATCTATCCCATCGCCATTGATCTTTCAAAGACGGAGTTTGCCAAGCAGTGCAAGTACGACGGCGATCATCTTTACATCGGCTTTACGGGAAATACCAACAGACCCATGAAGCCGGAGGATTTCCTGCAGTATTTGATGTCACTTTTTGACGGGGAATGATTGACATTTCTTGTTTTTTGTGGGATAATAACGTGAAAATTATAAAGTAAGGGGATATGCAAACCATGAAGCAATCCAGAACCCATAACTGCGGCGAGCTGCGGCTGTGCGACGCAGGCAAAGAAGTAACCATCGTCGGCTGGATGGAAAACGTCCGTGAAGTCGGCTCTAACTTTGCTTTCCTTGTCCTTCGGGATTTCTACGGCACCACGCAGGTGGTCGTTGAAAACGAGGAGATGATGCGCATCGTTAAGCCCATCAACAAGGAATCCACCATCTCCGTCACCGGCATCGTCCGTGAGCGTGAGAGCAAGAACACCAAGATCCCCACCGGCGAGATCGAGGTCGTGCCCACTGCCATTACCGTGCTGGGCAAGTGCCGTCACAACCAGCTGCCCTTCGAGATCAACAAATCCAAGGACGCAGCGGAGGAGACCCGTCTGAGATACCGCTACCTTGACCTGCGTAATCCTGCGGTCAAGTCTAACATCGTCCTGCGCTGTCAGGTAGTTGCTGAGTTGCGCCGCCTGATGACCGAAAAGGGCTTCCTGGAGATCACCACTCCCATTCTGACCGCTTCCTCTCCTGAGGGCGCACGTGACTATCTGGTTCCTGCCCGTAATCACCCCGGCAAGTTCTATGCGCTGCCTCAGGCTCCCCAGCAGTTCAAGCAGCTGCTGATGACCTCCGGCTTCGACAAGTACTTCCAGATCGCACCCTGCTTCCGTGATGAGGATGCCCGCGCAGACCGTACCCCCGGCGAGTTCTATCAGCTGGATATGGAAATGGCATTCGCGACACAGGATGACGTTCTTTCCACACTGGAGGATGTGCTTGTTCCCGTGTTCCAGAAGTTCGGCAAGTATGAGAAGTCGGATCGTAGCCATGTCGTTCTGTGAGCCAAGGAG
>JAZNNV010000250.1:0-36764 GCA_045580465.1 Faecousia sp. | reverse complement strand
GGCTACGATCCGACTTCCACAGCCATCAGCGGAACGCTCAGCGGCGTGCCGGTAACCGAGGACGAGCTGATCCGCGATTGCCTGCTGGCTGAACGGTAATGCCTATGGACGAGAAGAAAAAGTCACCCGAACGCAGACCGGAGGACATCCCCAAGGAAAAGCGGCAGAAGCGGCTGTTTCCCAAGACCCGCGCCGGCATCGTCCTGACCGAGGACGAGGTGCAGGAGATCAAAAAGGGTCGCCGCCAGCTGCGAAAAGACCTGCGGGCGCGGGGCATCAAGAGCAAAAAGGACTTCGAACTGACCGCTTCCAGCCTGATGCTCTACTTCGACAAGCAGAAAAAGTGGGGGCTGCTGCTGTGGCTGTTCCACGGACGCGGCTTGTGGGCGCTGCTGGCAGCGTTGGGCGCGCTGATGCTGGTTCTGTTTGCCCTTTCCACCATCTCCGAGATGAAGGGTCACTTCACCATCAACATGAGCGGCGGAATGTTCCGGGAGGGCTTCTCCCTGAGCGAGACCGTAGGCTTTGAGAATCCCACGACACGGCTGTTTGCCCAGCCGGCAGAGGACGTTCCCTGCTGCTCCATCCGCGACATCCTGCCGGATGTGAACGACCACGACGGTCAGCACAACGAGGAAACCTACTTCGCCTACACCTACTACATCCGCAACGAGGGCGAGAGCACCGTGGGTTACACGTGGAGGATGCTCCTGAACGCGGAAAGCAGAAACCTTTCCAGCGCCACGTGGGTCATGATCTTCGAAGACGATCAGATGAAGTTCTATGCCAAGGCGCGGGACGACGGCACCCAGGAGGCGATCCCCTCCTTCGGTGATGATTCCCGGGGCTACCCGGAAAGACCCTTCTATGACTTCGCGGCGCAGCCGCAGGAGCAATACGAGGTGGTCGGTACTTCCGGCGAGCGGGAATTTTACCGCATCATCCCATACTCCTTTGAGTCCGATACCGTTGTGGCAACGGGCGCAGTTACCGAGGTCGAGCCTCAGGAGGTCCACAAGTACACGGTGGTCATCTGGCTGGAGGGCGACGACCCCGACTGCACCAACGACCTGATCGGCGGTCACGCGGGCATGGAGATGAACTTCAAGCTCGAAACAGAGAAAGACACCTCAGAAGGCAGCTTCGCAGACAGCTGGAACGACTTCTGGGACGGTCTGATCTTCTGGGATGAGCTCACATAAACCAATCAACAACCAAATGTTCCTTCGCGAGCCGCAAGCACTCCACGGCATAAGCGAAGAAAACATAGTTCCGACGGGAACAGAAACACGCAAACTTACAGAAAGGATGAAATGTAAGATGAACAAAACCCAAAAGCGTCAGCTGAATATCAAGAATAAGCTGATCGCAGCGATCGCAATGCTGCTGGTTTCCAGCATCATGATGGTTTCCTCGACCTATGCATGGTTCACCCTGTCTACGGCACCCGAAGTTCAGGGCATCACCACCACCATCGGTTCCAACGGCAACCTGGAGATCGCTCTGGCAAACCCCTTTGGCGACAACTCCCTGATTACTTCCGGTGTTGGCGATTCCAATGATCCTTGGATCCTGAAGAACAATACCTGGGGTAACCTGCTGAATCTGGAGGACGACAGCTACGCTCTGAATGAGCTGACCCTGCTGCCCTCTCAGCTGAACATCATCAAGGGCGACGGCAACACTGCCAATACCCTGAACGGCAGCCCCCTGATGATCCCCGTCTACGGCGCTGATGGCAGAATCAGCGAGCTGGACGGCAACAAGATGAACTACGGCGCAAAGGATCCCACCGGTGACGGCTTCCTGGTGAACCCCACTGTTGTTGGTCCCGACGGCCTGCCCTTCAATAACTACAAGGGCTACGGCGTCCGTGCTCTGGGTACTTCCAGCACCCAGTCCGAGACCGAGCTGAACTTCCAGATCGCTCTGAACGCCATCAACACCTACAGAGGCCAGGCCAACGGCAAGGTCACCGGCGCGATTAAGAACTACGGCAGCGCCCTGGCTGACATCGCGATCATGCGTCAGAACGAGAAGACCAACGGCACTACTGTGAACTATGTGAACATGGTTCCTCAGCTGCAGGCAATGATCGCTGAGCTCACCGCAGCGGATGCTCTGATCGAGAAGGCTCTGTTCAACTCTCTGGTCGCAATCAGCAACGCCAACCTCACCTACAACGGCGCACCCATCGGCGAAGCTGAGGTCACCGCAGGCAAGGACCTGCGCACCTTCCTGAAGGAAAGCGAATCTGCCGGTATGGAGCAGATCTGGAGCAACATTCCTACTGCGATCCAGAGCGCAATGAACACCGGCTTCCCCGCACTGGCACAGTCCTACAACACCTGGAAGAGCACCAAGGATCAGGTTGAAGAAACCAATGACCTGCTTGCTGCGCTGCCCACCGACAATGTTGCATGGGCACAGCTGTCTCCTGCAATGAACGGTCTGATGAACACCAACGGTGTTACTCTGAACGGCATGAGCCTGGACGAGCTGGATGAGCAGAAGCTGCTGGAGAACATCGCCAACCTGAACCTGGAACTGGGCGAAGGCTCCGGTGTTATCGCCAACTACGCAAAGCTGACCGGTAACATCTCCGCTACCGTCGAGCTGAGTGAGAACGCAGTTTACGCCGGCAGAAACCTGAAGGGCTTCGACATCAATCTGGTCAGTAATGCTCCCGCAGGCGGCGCTCTGCTGACTCAGGTCCGCACGGTCGTCTACGGTCTCGGCGCTGCTGTCAGCAATGACACCACCACCGCTCTGGACGTCATCTACGGCTACGTTCTGGACTTCGTCTTCCGTACCAATGCTGCTAACTCCAACCTGCTGCTGCAGACCGAGGGCGCACAGCGTATCTACGAGGGCGGCACCAACGAGGCTACCATGGGCAAGGGCTCTACCATGACCTTCAGCGCAGCCTTCTCCAACCTGGAGTCCCTCATCAGCATGATGAGCGGCATCCGCGTTGTCTTCACCAATACCACCGGTGAAAGCACTGATGTTTACGGCATCGCTAAGGCTCGCTTCGACAAGACTCCCATCACTCTGAATCTGACCGCTGTTACCAAGGGTCTGAACAGAACTGATAATTCCGTCGATGAAGAACGTGAAGGCGTTGCCGGCACCAATGTTACTTACACCTATGCTGACACCTACACCGAGGGCGCAACCACTGCTACCGAAGTGAAGCTGACTGTCGACAGCAACGGCCTGATCTCCGCCAACAACATCCTCCTCGATCCCGGCATGAACGACTACCAGGTTCTGGTTCGCGAAGTCGTTGAGGATGCCAACGGTCAGAAGTTCGAGCGCTGGACTGTCAAGACCATGATCACCTACACCGTGACTGAGAAGGTCCTGACCAAGGCTAACGCAGCCGATGCAGGTACCTACAGCGAGCCCAAGGATGTCGTTAAGGTCCTGACCGACGGTGAGGGCAAGCCCCTGTTCTACGAGGATCTGGATATCGACCGCGACGGCGATAACGACTACTACCTCAACCTGACCGCTGCTCAGGCAGTGACAGTTACCACCTCCGTCTGGACTCCCACCGGCGGCGCAGCTGTGAATACCACTCACACCGATGACAACGACGACAAGAACGTTTACTACGAGCTCATCGCCGCTGCGATCATCGCAAACGAGGGTCAGGAGATCGCCGGTGCAGAGTCTACCGATGCTGAGACCGGTGTGATCACTCAGGTCATCACTACCTACGGCACCGGCTATGCCGCTGCTATCCAGGCTGCTCACGCTACCAGCCTGCCCGTTTACTACCATGTTGCTGAGCAGAATGTGGAGCTGGAAGCTCCTCTGTATCTGCACAACTACACCATCGACGCCAATGGCGTTCTGAGCTTCGGCGATCCTCTGTCCGGCCAGACTCTGACCGGCCTGGACCAGAATGTGATCACCGGCGTTTCCGCTCTGGTTTATCTGGACGGCAACTACGTTGACAACTCTGATGTCGTCAACAGCGAGAACGGCATCTCTACCAGCGGCAAGATGAACCTGCAGTTCGCAAGCTCCGCAAACCTGATCCCCATGGAAAACACCGCTCTGAAGAACGGTGAGCAGGTCAACGTTTCCTGGACCAAGCCCGACAGCCTGACCGTCCAGGCTCAGAACCTGACCAAGGCAACCAAGGAGCAGGACTACCAGTTCGGTATGGCCAGCAATGACTACACCGTTACCTACCAGGTAGGCGACGGCGCAGTCAAGACCCTGACCGGCGAGCTGAATCAGGCAATGGGCGTACAGGGCTATGTCTACACCATCCCCGGCGAAGAGGTCACTGGTGACATTGCGATCACCATCACCCAGAACACACCCTGAGTTCCCTGATCACGCGAGCTGAACCCTGACAAATCCCTGCCCCGGGCAACCGGGGCAGGGTGAAGAGAAAAAGCAATCCTGCCTGCCCCCTCGAGGAGTGCAAGGGGGCAGGCAGACGCGAACCCGATCCCCCCGAAAGGAGGCCGCCGTGAAGAACAAAGAAAAAGCTGTCAAGACCTCAGTGCGCATCGCGTCGTATCTGTACGTGGTGCTGATCCTGATGGGTCTGCTCTCGGTGGCAACCTACACATGGTTTTCCATCAGCCGAACGCCGGAAGTCAGCGACATGGCGCTGTACGTCAATACTCCCAGCGGTCTGGAGCTTTCCCCTGACCCGTTGGCAGAAAATTGGCTGCGCCAGCTGGACTTTATGGAGCTGGTCGGACCCCACAAGCCGCTGCGTCCCGTTACTTGGTCCGACAGTGAAAAACGATTTTACGCAGCAACCTACGGCCTTGACGGCCGCCTGACAAATATCTGGGATCCCCTTGAGGACTCCCGTCATGCCAATCAGGACAATGCTGATGGCTATTACATCATGGGCACGTTGTTTGCCCGATGTGACCAAAAAGTGAAAGTCAGCCTTTCCCCAGCGGTGGAAGTGGAGGAGGGTCTGCAGGGCTCCGGCACCTTTGTGATCGGTGAGCCTGTCTGGGACCCTGATGCAATAGTGCACCGCAACGGAGGAAACGGCGCAGAGCTTTCCATCCGAATCGGATTTTTAATACAGAAAACAGACCTGACCGGTCAACCGCTGCAGGAGGATGCCGTATTCTACATCTATGAGCCCAACGGCGATCAGCACATTGACGGCTCTTACGGCTATGTGGATACCTCCAGCATTGACCTTTCCCAGACCCTTGTCCCTGCCGATAACCTCATCGTTCAGACCATGAGCACATGGCAGGAGGCAGATCCCGTGGAGAAGAACGTGGTCGTGAGGACTTTGGGCGAATTTACCACCGAAGCAGAGCTGTTTTCCCTGACCCCAAAGGAGCTTGCAAAGATCACGATCTATGTGTGGCTGGAAGGTCAGGATGCAGACTGCACCAATGTGATCGGTCAGGAAGCAAAGATCCTTGCGAGCATCCAGTTCGCAACCGAATCCGATGGCCAATCCGGCCTCATTCCCGTTGAATAAACAGATAATCCGTTATCTTTTTATATAAACTCAGAAGTTTTCCGAAGGGAGCGTTTTCAAATGAAAAAGAAAAACACAGTACCCCCCGTAGAAACCGACGCTAGTGAAGAAGCAAGTGCCAAGCAGCAGAGCAAGGCTCAAAAGATCCTCAGCCGCGTTATTAACACCGTGCTGGTCATTGCGATCCTGCTGGCAGCGATCTCCACCTATGTATCCTACGTCTCTACCTCTGGCAGTGGCGTGCCCAGCGTTCTGGGACTGCAGATGCTGTCTATTCAGACAAAATCTATGTACCCCGTGCTGAATCCCGGTGATCTGATCTTCGACGTATCTGTCAAGAACCCCGATGATCTGAAGGTTGGAGACATCATCACCTACTGGACCGTCATCAATGGTGAACGTGTCCTCAATACCCATAACATCCACGAGATTTACGACGGTGGTGGGTATCTGATCTTCGCCACAAAGGGTGAAAACAACCCCAGCGCTGACCCCCTGACCGTTCACGAATCCGAGCTTGTCGGTAAGTACACCGGCATCAAGATCCCGGGTCTGGGCAAGGCATTTGACTACCTGCAGACCAGCACCGGCTTCCTGATCGTTGTGGTCGTGCCCGTATTCATTTTCTTCCTGTACTATCTGGTGCAGTTCTTCCGCGTTCTGTTTGAGTATCAGAACGTCAAAAACCGTATCAAGTACGAGCAGGAGCGTGGCCGCACCGAGGATCTGCTTGCTGAGCAGGAGAAGAAGCGTCAGGAAGAGAAAGAGCAGGAGCGTGCCGCCATGGAGGCAGAACTCCGTGAAAAGCTCCGTGCGGAGCTGTTGGCAAGCATGGCTGCAGAACAGAGCGAGTCCAAGCAGGAGAGCGAGGAATAAGCTGCTGCAGCAACCCCATTAGGAGGCAGATATGGATAATTTTTTCAGATATTTTTATCAGGATATCGGACGCGTGTTCCGGGCACTGCTGGAGGCAATCGTTGCGTTCTTTAATTTCCTGAACTATCTGCTGAACTTCCCAATGCGTATGCAGATCATCCAGCAGTATGAAGAGGACTTCACCACCATCGACTGGATCTTGCTGCTGGTGGTCAATCTGGCGCTGATCGCGCTGATCGTGCTGCTTTGCGTGCTGTTTGCAAAGCTTCTGCGTAAGATCTTCCGCCGCTATATTCCGGCGAAGAAGTATGATGAGCTGGTCAAGCAGGTCAAGGAGCTGAAGCGGGATCTGATCCGCGCCAATTACGAGAAGGACAGACTTCTTGCCATGAAAATGGATCAGTTCAGCGGCGGCGAAGAAGTGCCCCAGGAAGAGCCGAAGGAAGAGGGCGAAGAGGAAGAATTTGTCCCCACGTCCAACCGCAATACCATCCACTCTCCCTGCGTCGATCCCCAGGAGAGCCGCTTCTTCCGTTTGACCTCGGTGGACAACTACTACAAGACGTCCTATGTGCCGCCTGTGTACGACAACGAGATCACCCTTGCCGAGCTGTGCGACCGGTTCCGCCGGTACAGCGCCTCCCGTCTGGGCCTTTACTACGACCTCGACATGATGCGCTTTTTCATCGCATCGCTGGGTACAGCCCGTATCATCATTCTGCAGGGTATTTCCGGTACCGGTAAAACGTCCTTGCCCTACGCATTCGGTAAGTTCATTGAGAACCCCACCTCCGTCGTTTCGGTCCAGCCGGCATGGCGTGAGCGTACGGAGCTATACGGCTACTTCAACGAATTCTCCAAGAAGTATTCCGAAACAGACTTCCTGCGTGCGGTTTATGAGGCGAACTACTACCGCGATCCCCACATGGTCATCCTTGATGAGATGAACATCGCCCGTGTTGAGTATTACTTCGCGGAAATGCTGTCCATCCTCGAAATGCCCAGACAGGAAGAGCGCATTATGGACATCGTCTCGGCAACATGGGACAATGACCCCTGCCTGATCCATAACGGCAAGGTGCAGATCAGCGACAACGTCTGGTTTGTCGGCACCATCAACAACGACGACTCTACCTTCGCTGTGGCGGATAAGGTCTACGACCGTGCGATCCCCATCGACCTTGACAGCAGAGCCGATCCCTTTGAGTGTGAGCTGACCGAGGCTGTTCACATTTCCACCGACCACCTGAACAATCTGTTCCGGGAGGCAAAGGAAATGTACCCCGTCTCGCCGGATATGCTGGATAAGCTGGAAGAGCTGAATATGTACCTGATCCACAACTTCCGCCTGGCATTCGGTAACCGTATCATGAAGCAGATCGGCGATTTCGTGCCTTGCTTCATCGCTTGCGGCGGTACGGAGCAGCAGGCCATCGACTTTATCGTCGCAAAGAAGGTCCTCAGAAAATTTGAATCGCTGAACCTTGGCTTTATGAAGGATGAGCTGACCAAATTCAATTCTTACCTTGACAAGCTCTTTGGTAAGAACGCAATGAAGATCAGTAAGGAATACATTGATATTCTGAAGAAGAACAACTGATCCGTATAAATTCCGGAAAGGGGAGAAAAGACAGTGGCCGAGAAGAAGACCAAAGTAAAAAAGAATAGTGGCAATGCTGTGCTGATCGACCCGATCTATCAGAAATTTACCCGGGGCGTGCTGCGTGCCATTTCCAGCACCGAGTTCTATGAGTATTTCATGGATGCCATCGCCAACGCGGACAACACCTTCCAGTTCTCCAACCGAAAGCTGGAAAAGGCGGTGGATCTGAACTGGGTCGACCAGATCGAGCAGGCACTGCCTGCCATGCAGAACATCATCTCCAACCCCAGAAACATGATCCGGGAGGAGGAGCTGATCGTCAATGCCGCCATCGCCAAGCGCGCCGGCTCTGACGTGGTGCGTCACCTGACCCAGCACGCGGCATATGTGGAGGACTATGACCAGAAATCCGGCGATGTCCGTCCCACCAAGCTGATGCAGAAGATCCGTGACGATTCCGAGGAGCTGTACGAAAACCGTCTGGTGTTCACCACCATGGAGATGGCATACCGCTTCGTCAAGATCCGTCACGATGCACTGTTTGAAGCCATGAGCGACGAATTCGGCGCCAAGCTGAAGGTCAATTCCGATATGCAGAGTGCTACGGAAATGGTCCATCTGGAAATGTTCCTGCACATCAAGGAAACGGAGTCCGCCATTGATGCGGATGAGCGCAATGCGGATACCTTCAACCGTATTTCCCGCATCTACCGACTGCTGGCGACCTTCATGAATTCCGCCTTTGCCAAGCAGATGGCGAAGGCGCCCCGCATCAAGGGCAACATCGTCAAGACCAACGTGCTGAAAAAGCACCCGGACTATCGCCGGGTGGCAAGACTGCTGGAGTTTTTGCGCACCTATGACCAGATCGGCTATTCCATCCGCGTCATCGAGCAGGCGCCTCAGATCAATGAGACCTTCCAGCGGGATATTTACCACAACATTCTCTTTAACTACATGATCCTCAAGGGCTACCTGCAGGACGAATCCGACCGGGTCGTCCCCGTGGCAGCCAAGGAACACAGAAAGACGCTCAAGCCCAAGTTCATCCGCCAGATCGTGGAGGAGCTGACCGAGGATTACGATCTTCCCGATGTGGAGATCCGCAAGGTCCTGATCGAGCAGCTGACCAAGGAGCAGCTCATGCACGAAGAGGCAGAGCAGCGCCGCAAGCTGGTGGAGGAGCAGGCGAGAAAGAAAAAGGAAGAGGAAGAGCGCCTTCGCAAGGAGCGCGCCGCCGAAAAAGAACGCATCCGCAAGGAGCGGGAAGCGGAAAAAGAACGTATCCGTCAGGAGCAGGAGGCCGAAAAGCAGCGCCTCTTCCACGAGCGGATGCTGCGTGAGGCAGAGGATCGCCGCAGAAGCGGTATCTTCCGCGCCGAGGTCGCCCGCTTTGAGGAAAAGAAGTCCGATCAGCTGGAGGCTCGTGCCAAGGATCAGGCAAGATACCTTGCCGAGCAGGAGGATTTCGCTGATGCCGCCATGCTGGTCGAGCAGGCAGAGCAGCGGAAGCTTGCCGCCCTCGAGCGCAAGAGAAGACGCGAGGAGGAAGAGCGGGAGCGTATCCAGCGGGAGCGCATGGAGCAGCTGGAGCGGGAACGTCAGGAAGAAGAGCGCCGCAGACAGCAGCAGGAGCGCGCTGCATTGGATCGTCAGATCGCTATCGATATGGAATACCTGCGTGAATATGACGCGGTACTCAAGAGCTTCGATAAGATGCTTCCCGCAAGACGACAGATCCGCGCTGATTATGAAAAGAGCGTAAAGGAAGCCCGGGAGCAGTGGCTTGCCCAGCGCCGCGGACAGCAGGCAAAGGCGGGACAGAAGACCACGGTATAAAATCGGATCGGGGAGGTTAGCATGAACAAGTTACTTGCCAAGTTGATAGCCTCCATCCTTGCCCTGACTGTGGCAGCGTCCCTTGTGGCGATGTCTACCTATGCGTGGCTGACCATTTCCAACACCCCTGAGATCAACGGCATTCAGATCAACATCGGCGGCAGCAATACCCTGATGATCGCCCCTGATAAGGTCGTGGAAAATGCCGACGGCACAGTTTCCCACTATCCGGGCATTTTCAGCTCCGATCTGAGCTTTGGAAGCCACGACACCTACAGCTATCTCAAGGAGCTGGCAGGACTTCTGCCGGTGTCCACCGCTGACGGTGTCAACTGGATCGTGCCTGATTTCTACGACGAGACCGATGAGGAGGTGCGCAACGGCACCGCCAGACCCGGTCAGCTAAAGGGTCAGGAGGACTTTTTCGTGGACAACACGCTGTTCTCCGCCAATCTGACCCCTGAGCAGCAGAGCAATTCCACCACCGGCAACTACATCTATCTGGATTTCTGGGTGGTTGCGCCGGCTGAAGATTTTACCCTGCGTATTTCCACCGGCGACGGTCAGGATGAAAGCGGCAGCTTCGTCATCAGCCGTATGGAGCCCACATTGGGCGAAAACGGCGTTTACACGCTGGTGGCGGCTGATGATGCCGCGGCAGCATCGGTGCGCATCGGTTTTCTGATCAATCAGGACTGGGCACCCGTTGATGATGTGCAAAAATACATCGGAAGCGCCGGTTACGATGACCGCTTTGCCCGCCTGATGGGCGTCTATCAGGAGCCGGGTCAGCCGGTCACCGCGGAAAGCGCTTTCACCATCTATGAGCCGAACGGAAACCTGCATCCGCAGGAGCCGGAAAACCAAAGCTACCTGATCACCCGCCCTCTTGGGGTGGTGGACGGGGCAGTGGGTCCCACCGACATCAAGGATCGGCTGAGCGTGCAGCTTGCCAGCCGCTGGAAAACGGCGGAAAATGGCGCATCCACACTCCTCGAGCAGGAGTTTACCGCTGCATTCTTTGGCAAGGATCTGTCCGGGCTGACCTCCGAGCAGATCGTGACACAATTCTATAAGAAGCGCCTGCAGGGTCTGTACGCACCCTATATCGATCGCGGCGGCTTTGTGAAAAACACCAACAACCTCTACGCATCGGCGGTGGACGGGATCGTCGCGGCGGATGCGCCGGAGCTGCACGCGCTGGCAGGTGCGACGGACGATGCGGTGATCGCGGTGCTTCCCAAGAACGTTCCGCAGCGCATCAGAATGTTTATCTGGCTGGAGGGTCAGGATGCGGATTGTGTCGGTCAGAAGACCCCATCGAACCTGATCGTTAATCTGGAATTTGCAGGAAGTAACAGTAAATAACCATGATATTCCGAAAAAATTCAAACGAAGAAGACAACAAGCAGCCGCCTGCTCCCGTGGAAGCGGACGCAGAGCAGACGGATGTCAAACATAAAAGAGCCAATGTACTGGGTTGGGGGCTGCTGGCGATCGCGCTGATTTTGTGCGTGTTTGTGATCAGTCAGATACTCAGTCAGGGATATATTTCCATCGGCGGCTACAGCCTGTTCCGGGTGGCAACGGGCAGTATGGAGCCGGAGCTGTCCATCGGTACGATCCTGATCTCCGAGGAAACGGACATCAGCCGGATCCAAAAGGGCGACATTATCAATTATCACTCCAAGCTCAACGGCATGATCGGTGTGGTGATCACACACCGGGTGATCGGCATTCATCAGGACGCAAGCGGAAAAATTTATCTGGAGACCAAGGGCGATGCCAACCAGTATGCGGACGGATCCTATGTCGATGAGGAAAATCTGATCGGAAAGGTGGTCTTCGCCACGGCAAAGGGAAGCATTTTCGCGTATCTGATCCAGTTTCTGACAAGCGAAGTGGGATTTCTGATCTGCATCGTGCTGCCGTGTCTGGCGATCGGGCTGCTGATCCTGCGTGATACAGTAGGCTCGATGAAAAAAGAGATCGACACCTTAAAAAAGGAACTGGATGAGCAGGATCTGCCTCAAAAGGAGGATCTGGAGCAGCAAATGGGACAAGAGGCTTACGGGCAGCTGTGTGAGCAGCTGCGCAAGGAATTGCTGGAGGAGCTGAATCAAGGTGCTGAAAAAGTTCATACAGAGAATCAGTCTGATTCGCAGCAACAGCAATGAACGGGTCGAGGCTGCAAAAATAAGACTGATCAAGCAGGGCGCGCTGATCGTATTGGTTGCGCTGGTAACCAGCGTTCTGCTGTTTGCGATGACCACTGCGTGGTTTACAAACGTCATCGGTGCGGACGATCTGACCTTCCGTGCGGAAGCATGGGGCTTTGACGGCAGCGTCAACGTACCGGGCGAGCCGATCAAGGCTGCGCCGGGCGACAGCGGCATCGTATCCCTGCGTTTGGAGAATACCGGCGAGGTGCCGAGCCTCGCAACGGTCACGATCTCCAAGGCGTTCATGGACACGGAGCTGCAAAAGCGCGTCTATTTCTACGCGGACAAGTCTGCCGTGATCAACGGCGAAACGGTGCGCAAGCAATATCTGACCAATGCCGGCGGCTATTCCTATGGGCTGTTCCCCGGGGATGCGCTGATTTTGGAGGAGCTGATCCACACCGACGTGCAGCTGAAGTGGGAATGGGTCTACGATGTGGTGGGCTACTATTTCCGCCTGACAAAGGACGGAGAAGAATACCGGGTGGAGGAGTACCTCAGACCTGTGGAATATTCTTATGACAACGCACTTTATGATGCCGAGGGCAACCTCGTCATGGTGGATGCCAATACCGATGTTGCCACCTTCCTCGCAAGCCTGACCGCAACTGACGGTTATCCCGGCGCCTATCAGGTGACGGAAGGACCCGGCGGCGCAAAAGTGCTGGTGGATGAAAAGGGCGAAGCGGTGCAGACCACCTACGGCTGGTATCCCATCGACGAAGAAAATAACATCTGGCTCTGCCTTTGCAAAAAGGACGAGATCGCCCGCAACACCGCATGGGACACCGATTTCGGCAGCGGCGCCAATCAGTCTACAAATAAATTTCAGGCACGCATCACCGTCACCGGTGAGCAGTGGCTGCAGCAAGTCCAGCAGGTAGGCGACCAAAGTGCGCTGCTCAATGCGCTGAACGCCAACGACGGTCAGGTCATTCAGCTGTCTCAGGACATCGTGCTGACCGAGCCGCTGGTGCTGGAAAGCGGCAAGCAGGCGACCCTCGACCTGAACGGCAACCAGATCACTGCACCCGCCAGCAGATATATCTTCGAAGTGCAGGAGAATGCACAGCTGACGGTGCTGAACGGCAACCTCCGCGGCGAAGAAAAGACCACGTCGGCTTTCCACAGCGTTGGCGGACGTATTGCGATCAATGGGGTCAATATATCGGATGTGTACGAGGCATTCCTCGTTGATGATTACAAGACAACAAATGCCGAGGGTGCCAATTCTGAGATCCGCATTACAAACAGCACCCTGAATACCTACGATATCACCGTTTTCATTTCCGGCGACGGTACGGCTTCTGAAGAGAAGACCACGCTTCTGATTCAGAACAGTGTTCTCAACAGCGAAGGCTATATTGCGGTCATGGGCAACGGCACAGCGACAAATCCGGGTCGTTGGGGTACGGACATTCAAATCATTGACAGCACGGTCACAGGTTTTTATGCCGGTATCTACCATCCCCAGTCCCGGAGCGATATGACCATCAGCGGCAGTACCGTATCCGGCATGACGGGCATCGCCATCAAGGGCGGTGAGATCACCGTGATCGACAGTAAGATCTCCGGCACAGGCACGGATGATGATGTGGTCGATCCCAACGTCACGGGTCCCGCGGCCAGCGGCTATCAGGACACCGGCGACGGCATCTACATCGAGTCCGATTACCAGTATCCCATTTCCCTGACTGTCATGGGCGAAAGTGAGATCACCCACGTGGCATCCTCCGCATACGCCGTGCGTGTGTACCCGGATGCACCCCACGTCAGGATCTCCATCTCCGGCGGCACCTTTGATTCGGATGTGACCGCCTATCTGGAAAAGGGCTGCAGCTGCACCCAATCGGACGGCAAATACCTCGTCACCAAGGAAAATTAACAGGAAGGAGCGCGGGCATGGAAAAGTTCAAACGTGTGTTCAGCACAAAAGCTGCCCTGTGCCTTGCACTCCCGCTCCTGCTGGTCTGCGCCGTCGCGGCGGTGGGCATCACCTATGCCCGGTACCAGTGGGAATTTGCCCAGGCATCCTACTTCTTCACCCCGGAAAACAGCTCCGGGCTGACAATGTACGGCGCGCACCTTTCCGAGGATCTGGTCAGCTCCGGCAATCTTCCCGCCACTTCCGGCACGTGGGAGCAGACAGAAAGCGGCGCACAGCTGCGTTTCAGCGTTTCCAACGGCACGCCGACGGAATACCGAAAGCAGGAGCAGACCTTTGTGATCTCCCTTGCCGTTGGCTTGACGGCAGAAAATGCCGAAAATCTGTCGGTGGTGCTTTCCTATACGGATGAGCAGGGGAATCCTGTTTCCGTTACGGCAGAGGCGACACCCATCGCGTCGGGCTCCTTTCAGCACAGCGCCTTCGGCGATGGCTGGGCATACAGCTTCCCGGATGGAGAAACGCAGCTGCGCTTTTCCCTCAGCGGCGAAGCATTTGATTATCGGAACTTTACGGTTACTGTGACCGGCGCAGTTCCCGCGACCTTGCTTGACCTGCAGGTGACACAAGTCCCCGCAGCCTGACCGAAAAAGAAAGGAGGGATCCGCTCATGAAACCAAATAAGCACATCGCATGTACCCTTGGTGCTTTGGCTTGTGCGGCTGCCCTCGTAATGACACTTGGCATCGGTCAGACACAAGCCCGTTATGACAACACCGTGTCATGGAAGGGCATTTATATGCCGCAGAAACCGATGCTGGAAAGTAATTTTCTGGCAGAGGGCGGACAGACAGTCCTGCTCAGCGACTGGGATGTTTCCGCATCCTCCTACCGGGTGCTGGATGTCCGGCTGCTGGCAAAGGGCGGCGATCTTTCCGGCACACTTTCCTGCCAACCGGAGTCTGACCTGCTCACCGCGACAGTGGATCAGGACAGCTTTACTGTCGGCGCGGTTGAAAACTACGCCACGCTGACCATCGCAAGAACTGAAAAAGCAGCTCTGCTGGAAGAGCAGACCACTGCTACCGTCCGTCTGATCTGGACACCGGCGGGTGAAGATCCTGCCAACAGCACAGTCTGGGCGGATTTCACCGTCAACCTGCTGCCCAATGCAAATGTCACGATCTTGGAAAATGAGCCCCGCGCCCGTGAGGAAATGAAACTTTCCTGCCCCGATGCTTTTTCGTGGGAAGAGGCTTTGGCGCTGAAGCTGACCCTGCCGGAGGGCACAGACACCGTGCTTTTAAGCTATGAAGGCATGGAATTTCCCGCCAATACCCGTTATTGCATCGTCGGAGAAGAACCCCGCGTTCTGGGCGACGATAACATGATCTCCATTTCAGCAAAGGGTCGTCAGGAGATCGCTGTGCTTCTGGATTTCGAGTGGACAGAAGAAGCACTTTACCGCAACAGCTTCCTGCTCTCGGCAGTTGCCTATGCCGATGGCGCGGAGATCGCAGTTGCCAATACAAATGTATCCGCTGACCGCCAGCCTCTGCAGGTGGATGCGGATGCACAAGGCTATATCCTCAAGACCGGCACGCAGGTGAAAATCAGCGTTGCGGGCGATGTGGAGGGCTTTGCATATACCCTCGAGCAGCTTACAAAAGCGGACGGCATCATCGCCTATACCGCAAGTGAGCAGCTGAACGTAACCATGGAAACAACGAATGACAGCAACGGAGAATCCCGATCCGTACTCGTTATTTCGAATGATAGTGGCACAGCACCGGCAGGCGCGTATCGCCTGACGCTGCAGCGAATTTTCGACGGTGTTGTGATAAGCAGCTACGAAATTCCTCTTTTCGTCTGCTATTAACCGATGACGCACGTATGAACCAGTGAGGAGGCGTTTTCTATGACAGAGACCAACAAGCGAATTAAGGCGTATCAGAAGCAATTGCCCCATATGAAGGAGCGTGTAACAGCTGTACTGCTGTTGCTGGTGATTTCGGTTGCCATGATGACCTCGTCCACCTTTGCGTGGATGACCTTGTCCCGCAGCCCTGAGGTTTCCAGCATCATGACCACGGTCACCACCAACGGCAACCTGGAGATCGCGCTGTCCGGACCGGAGGGGCTGCAGCCGAATGATACTGCCGTGGGCGACGGCGGTCGGGATATTACCCTGACGAACCTGACCTGGGGTAACCTGGTCAATCTGTCCAGTGAGAGCTATGGTCTGTCGCATATCACGCTGCGTCCGGCATCGCTGGATACCAATAATCTGGCCACATCTCCGATCAACGCAGTGTACTATGGCGAGGACGGCCGTATCGAAAGCACCATGACGGATTTTGCCTACAGCAGCTTCGATATTACCTCAAGGGAGTTCAAGGTCCAGAAGAATATGCGGTACGGCGTCCGTGGTATTTCCTCGGTGACCTACAAGCAGGCAGGCGCTGATTACTTCCTTGACTCAATGATCAATACGATCTTCACCAAGTATACGGAAGCCAGCACTGACTTCAAGCAGCTTTACGGCAAAAATGCCTACATGCAGTCGGTTTACAGACTGGTGCAGGAATATGCAAACATCCAGATGAAGAACGATCCGGTGGACATCAGCGACGAGATGAAGAATCTGGTCGAAATGACAACGGAGCTTGAGCGGATCATCAAAATACTGGGCGAGGCTTATGCCGAGATGGCAAACGTGTTTTATTTCAAAACACTGCAAAATGTTGATGATTATGATCCTTACACAGTCGATGATGTGATCGCGAACAAGATTCCTTCCAAATATGTGAAGGATATTAAATACTATACAGCGTACAGATCGCTGTACGCCAACGTACAGACGGTCCTGAACGGCTTCAAAGCTGCATATGCAAAGGAAGAGGCAAATGAGCCGGTCTATTGGAATGACATTTCGACCTATGCCAACGTTCTTTGTAATATGAACTATGCAACGGTCAACGGCTATACCATTTCGGAACTGAAGTCAAAGATCAAGACCGGCCCGGGCACATTGGACATTGATATGGGCTTCGTCAACGAAGTCAGAGGTTGGGACGTGGTGCCTGCGGTCATCCACAGAGGTCTGCTCAAGGACCTTGACCAGTTCCTTACCTGCGACTTCTATGTGGATAGCAGACGGGATCTTTCCGTTACAGTTTCGGTGGCAGGTCTTGCATCGGTCACGATGCATCCCTATGTCCACACAGCAGCGCACTATACGGTAAACAAGGTACCCTCTTACACGGTTACCGACTATGAGATGATCAAAAAGCTGGACAACACCAGCAACCTCAACAAAGAAGCCACCGCGGCAGAAATCTACGCGATGGCAATCGACCTTTGGGTGCGTACCAATCAGGATAACGCATTGCTGATCCTGGAGGGTGATGTCATTACGGAAGATCGTCCTCTGAAGGATTACGACTCCGATAACAACGAAGTCGACAGCTATACCTATACTTATACCAAGGATGGCAAGGAGGAGACAGTCCTCGTTTACAAAAGGATGGTTGGCGATGAGGAAAAATGGTTTATCACCAAAACTCATCAACCGCTGCTGGATGCAGTGCCGGGTGCCACGATCACGGAAGACAATCCTAAGCTGAACACGGAAAAAGTGACCATCGGTTATGGCGGTGTCAACCGCGTCTGGTCCGATATGGATGATGGCAGCAGCGATATCATCCTTCCTCCCGGAACCACCGGCATCACGCAGGGCTCCGGCAGCTGCTATACCTTCTATCCGGAATCCGCGGAAGATCAGGAGCAGATCAAGAAGCTGCTTTCTGCCATGCGCATTGCCTTCATCGATGAAGATTACAAGCTGCTGGCACGTGCTTATCTGGATGCGGAGAATCCTATTGAGGAGTCTGGTCGTGTGATCGTGCCTCTGCGTCTGTTCCCCAATCCGGCGATCAACGTCAACGGACAGAACGAGGAATACTACGTGACCCGTCTGGATCGGAACGAAGCAAAGCGCATCACCGCCCTGATGTATCTGGATGGCAGTACCCTGAAGAACGAAGACGTTATGGCTGCCGGCTCTATCACCGGTCAGCTGAATATCCAGTTCGGTACCAACACCATGGAAATGGATCCTATGGAAAACAAGGATCTGATGGGCAGTTACTACTCTGTCACCAAGATGGCACCTGCCTGCGAGAAGGATGCCCCCTTCACCTTCAACGCCGGAGAAGAGTGGAAGGTAAAAGTTTCCATGGCGATCGAAGGCGTGAAGCCGACGAAGGTCGTTGGCAACTTCCTTTCCGTTATCAATGCAACGCAGGGTGCAAAGCAAGCTGAGTTTGAATTGATCAGAAATCCGCAAAACGGTTACTACGAGGCGATGGTTCCGTTTGAGGCAGCCGGTAACTATCAGCTGCGAAGCATCCAGATCGACGGCGTGGACTACCCGCTGGGTGAAGAGAATATTGTCTACGTCACAGCACCCGGCATGAACGTCTCCAAGTTGGAATGGGAGCCCGGTAATGCAGCCATCACAAAGACACACTTAACGGCAGATACCGCCTACACGCAGGTCATGAACCTGGAGTTGGGCAGCGATGACGGTCAGGTGCATACCGTTCAGGGCGTTTTCCTTGGTGACAACGGCAAGAGCGTGACGGTCAATTTCAAGCATACCAACGGCATCAGCTATACCGGCGAAGCAAACTTCAAAAACACCGGCATCTATAAGATGACCTATTTGTACATCGATGGAACCCTGACGGCACTTTCTCCTGAAAAATATAAAACCATCGATGTCAAGCTTGGCTTACGTGCGGAGGTTCGTCTGTCCTCGCCCGTCTTCGACGACAGCGTGACCCAGGAGGAGCAGGAACGCATCCTCAGCCAGCTGGAGTTTACACCCGGTATTGGCTATTCCTTCATCTACAACGGTGAAAAGCCGCTGTATTTCGACATTGTTTGTGTTATCCATGATGACAATAACCAGCCGGTTGAAGGACTGGATGGTCTGACCCTTTACTATGGTCAGGGCACGACAGTCAATGCCTTGAGTACACCCATAGAGTGGAATGGAAAGGAATATGTTGAGCGACTGGACTTCAGCGGTCACGGCGTATTCAATTTCAGCTTTATCCATCTGGAGGATATGGGCTACATCACGCAGGCTTCCATGGCACACGGAATCACCTCGATTCCTGCCGATCCCATGGAATACGTCGGAACCGGTCTGCCCGACAACGGTCTGATCGTTGATATCGGCGGCGAGCGCATCATTTCCCTGAGCCTGAAGAACGCGGCTGCAGCAAAGCTGTTGCTGGATGTAAAGGATGAAGACGGTAACATCTATACGCTGACACCGACCTCCAGATCTCAGAGTGCTGCGGATGGCATCACAACCTTCAACTTTACCATGCCCGTCAATATGGCGCGCAGCAACACAGTGAACGGCGACGGTGAGTGGACTATCGTTGGAGTCAAGGCAGGCACGGTCTTCTATGACGATGTCTTCTATGCCGGCTCGGACGAGGACGAGACTACATGGCTGGATCTGATGCCCATGATGAAGGCTGCCAATTCGAACATGACGGTCAAGTTTATCACAGAGGCAACGATCAATCTGGAGATCACCGGCGCTGTCGAGGATGCGAATAAGAACCAGATCTTTGATCTGGGCTCCGGCACCATCGGCAAGGAGTTCAAGCTTCCCAGCGCTGCACTGAAGGTTACCTTCACCGCATATGACGGTAAGAATATTGCGGAGTATGCGGCTCAGGCAGGCATTCAGCTGGATATCAGCGCCACAGGCTCTTACACGTGGAACGTGAACACTGCCAAGACAAACGGTATTCCCGCATCCGTGAATATTTCCGGCAATGGAGTGTTTGGTGCACAGAACGATACTCTGTTACTGCAGGTCGATCCCTTCACGGTGGACGGCATTTGGAAGCTGAACCAGCAGACTCAGTTGAAGATTACACTGGATGGCAAGGAATATACCATTTCCAGCCTGCCCAATGTAAAGGTGACATGGGATAAGCCCACCGTTGAGGTTACCGGCACCGATCCGAAGCCCGGTACGCAGAAGCGTGTCTATACTGTTAAGAAGCCTACAAGTGCAACGCAGGCTATGACAGGTGACTTCTTCAAATACACCAAGTTCAAGGCAACGGTCTATATCCATACACCGGTCAGCGGTGGTGGCTACGATCAGGAGGCTGCAGAGGCATACGCACCCAATGTGACCCTGAAGGTGACGGGCATTCCCAGTAACGCCACTGCAACCATGGTATTTACCTCGCCGAATACGGATTCCGCAAACTCCACCTTTAACTTTGCAAACGGCACTGCAACCGCATCCGTCGGTAGAGCAGTCAACGGTGAGCGCGGTTGGTTTGGCGTTGATAAGTACCCCGAATGCTATCCCGCAGGTCTGATGAAGCAGAACAAGATCTCTGTGACCTTCGGAACAGTCACCTATGAGATCGAGCTGACCGATACGGTGACCATCGACCAGCCGCTGTCTCCCACCGCACTGGTCTTTGCAGGTGTTCCCGCGGATTACAGTGGCTCGATTGCTGTCCCCGGACAGGTTCTGGGCGAAGGCTCTGCCGTTACAGTAACTCTGCCTGAGGTGATGTCGTGGACCGCAACAATCGAGAAGCCGAAGGACGGTACATGGTCTGCATATACGCCTGTTGAAACGCTCAATGAAGTGAACGGAGCCGATACAAGACTGTACTCCTACACAACATGGACGGTGAAGAGTACTTGCAGCAGTACGACCTACTATACCTACCAGTACTACAACTGGACCAAGTTTGAAAGTCACATCACAGCGGAAACGGACATTTACGAGCAGGATAAGCAGATCACCCAGTGGCTGATCAACGGCAAGTACTACAATGCCGGCAAAACGGTCACCGTTGAGGGTCAGGGCATCCTGACAGCAACGGCAAGAGTCGTCAATATAGGCACAGAACGCTACGTCAAGACGACCGAACAGACAAGCTACAAGTATCTGTACGGTTACGTCGCTGAAACGAAGGTGACGAAGACAGAGACGGCTCCTGATATGACCCGTAAGCTGCTCGGTACGGTCGGCAATGCGGAAAATTCTGCGCTGACTTCGCCGAAGCTGGCAGTCCCTGCTACCGCAAACGCAGCAACGGACACACCTGGTACCAACATGACCAAGGACGCTGCGCTCTTTGCGAATTATCAGTAACAATCTGCAAAGCAAAACTGAAATCAGTCTGCCCCTCTCTTTCGGGGAGGGGCAGACCTTAAAAGCACAGTAACTACCGCAAAAGAAGCACACATTTGCAAGGAGGATTTCCATGAGCCTGAAGAGAATCAAACAGAATATCGCGCGGCTGATGGCACTCGTCCTTTGCATGCTGCTGCTTCTGCCCCTGATACCTACCGTCTCTGCCGCATCCGGCACCTGCGGAAAAGGTGTCAACTGGGAAGTGGTTGGCGGCGTGTTGACCATTTCCGGCTCCGGCGCAATGACGGAGTACTCTGAGCTTGCGCCCGCCCCGTGGCAGGAGCAGAAGGAAACAATCTGCGCGGTGATCGTTGAGGAGGGTGTTACCTCGGTCGGCGATTGCGCGTTCCTGCAGATGGATCAGATCACAGCGGTGACATTGGCAAGCTCCGTAAAGAGCATCGGTCAGTGGGCATTTGCCGGATGTACGTCCCTCAAAATGCTGCAGATGCCCGGTGTGGAGATCATCAAGCGCAGCGCCTTTGAACGCTGCCACGCCTTGACCGGCATACGCCTCCCGGACACTCTGATCGAGCTGCAATATCGCGCGTTTTATGCCTGCGAAAAGCTGGTCAGCGTGACGATCCCCGCCAGCGTGGTGACGATGGAGCGCTCTGTTTTCGCCCACTGTCTTTCCCTGCAAAATGCGACGGTGCTGGCAAAGCTTGCCGCACTGCCCGACTGGACCTTTTATAACTGCGAGAGACTGTCTCTTGTGACCATGGCGCCGACCATTGAAGAAGTGGGCTTTCAGGCGTTTCATGAGTGCATTGTGGAAAAGCCGGTTTACGGTCATGTAGGTCAGGAGACCCACACCTCTACGGTAACAACACAAAAGGACGGCGAAACGATCGTCAACACTACCACCGTTACTGAAAACAAAAACAGCTCGGTCAGCACCCAGATCACCTCTACCACCACCGATTCCGGCAAGCAGGTAACTGCTGTGATCGATGCGGTGCTGGAAAACAAGGACGGCTGGCAGAGCGTGGAGGATAAGATCACCACCGGCTTGAATGCGGCGGATTCCGTGACGGTCAATGTGTACCTCAAGGGAGATGCACAGGTGACAGGCGACGATCTGAACCGCGTTGCCGGCAAAAATGTGCATCTGATCGTCCAGACCAATCAGGGAACGAAGTGGCACGTCAACGGCACGGATCTTATGGACAAAGAGCTGGCTGAGAAGTACGATCTTTCGTACACCCTGAAGCAGCTGACCAGCTTCGATGAGAAGCAGGCAGATGCGCTGCAGGGTCGCAATGGCTACTCTCTGGAATTCCATGGCATTCTGGATTTCAAGGTCGAGGTGGAGCTGCCCATCGGCAGAGCCTACAACCGCCAGAGCGCGGTGTTCTTCTCTCCGGACAAGGACGGTTATCAGCGCAGGCAGGCGGTGATGATCGACGATAAGGGTATGGCGCACTTCTATCTGGCTCAGGTGGAATCCGGTGTGCAGTATCTGATCGGCATCAATGTGCCCCAGAAGGTGGAGCAGAACAGCCCGCCCCCGGTCAGCGATGTGATCATTCCGGATTCCATGAAAAATGAGTATCCCGATCTGCAGCAGACGGGTGGGATCGATTATATCATCACGGGTACAAAGTCCTCGCTGGGCATCAACATCGGACAGCTGACCATTATTCTGGTGGCGGTCATGGTGACCTGTGCGGTTGTGGTCGGTGTTGTGATCCGCGTCAACTTCAAGCAGAAGCTGAAGAAGGGTTATGTCCCGGATATGAGCTACGAGGACGAGGAGTCCTGAACAGGCATGTATTTTTTGAGATGTCCTTTGCTTGACATCCCGGCAAAAGGGGCAGGGAAGGAGGAATACTTTATGTCACCAACTTTGATTTTTTTCTTAGCGATTGGCACAGTTTTGATGGGCATCCCCATTGCTTTTGCCGCAAAACGCTATCAGCTGTCTGTTGTAAAGGCGCTGATCGCGACCATCCTGCTGACGGTAACAGGTACGTTGGGAACAAAACTGCTGTATTTTCTGGAAAACGGAGACTTTTCAGGTCTGTCCTTCTACGGCGCAGTTTTTCTGGTACCGATCGTGTTCCTTTTGGCGGCACGGATCCTGCGTATGCCCTATGGCAAGCTGATGGATCTGTGTGCCATTGGCGAATGCATCATGCTGGCGCTGATGAAGGTGGCATGCCTGACCGGCGAATGCTGTATGGGTATGGTGCTGTTCACGACAGCCACCGGTGAAGCAGTCAGATTCCCCAGCAGAGAAGTGGAGCTGCTGGTTGCGTTGGTTCTGTTTGCGATCCTGCTTTCCTGGGCGCTGAAGAAAAAGCAGGAGCAAAAGCTCTATGCATGGTACCTTTTGCTCTACGGAAGCACGCGATTCGTGTTGAATCTCTGCCGGGATGTGTGGCATGATCTGGTGTTGCCGCTTCCCATTGGCAATATCTGGTCGTTGGTGGCAATGATCGCCGGCGCGGTATGGCTGGCATGGATTTGTAAAAAAGGGAAAACAGCAACAGACGGACATGAGTGATTTTCAGCTGTTTTTCGATGTTTTGCTGAGCATATTTTGGATCATAACCTATACACTTGTGCTGATCGGCACGGTCAAGTACCGCTTCCCTTTGATCCCTCCTGTAACGCAGGCGATCATTGCTCCTGTGGAATTTTCCGTGTTGCTTTCTTTGATCGATCGCAGCAGCTTCTGCTGGGACTATGTGTCCATTGCCTATGCCTATTGGTGTGCCATTGAAATGGTGATAATCGGCGTAGCAATTAAAAAGCAAATCACTCCCACAAAATGGGTTGCCATGGGTATAGCATTGTTTGTTATGGTGATGATACCCACGTTTTGTTGTGTCGTCATCCACAGGGGAATGTTTTTCTTCACCTATCTCAACACATTCACCGGGGTCGTTGCGTGGCTTGTTTTTGTCAGCAGAAGAAAAGATTATCCGATGAATGGCATGACGCTGGCGATTTTTATTGCGAAATTCCTTGGGGATGTGGCGACGATCCCTGCCTATTTTATGGATGGAGACTGGGTAATCAGGGCACTTGCCATTTTGCTGCCGGTTTGTGACAGCCTCTTTTTCCTGCTGTATTTCCTGCGCAGGAGAAAGAATATTGAGGAACTTACGCAAAGCGAACAGAATGTAAAGTGCAAAAAGCAGGGGCATGTGTCGGAGTTGTGCCGCGAGGATCAGGACGGAGTATCCTGAGTCAGAAATGAATTTTTACCCCCGTAAACGGATCGCCGTTTGCGGGGGTGTTTTTGCTTTGTGGAAGAAATTGGAAAAATCCATAACAATGCGTTATTCTTCTTGCAAAAAAATGTGCAATATGTTAATATAAAATGACGATACTGGGGTCATATCGGAAAAGTGACTGAAAATACGTGCAAAAGATCAGAAAAACGCAAAGGGGATGCAGAAGCAATGAACGCGACAGAAACAAAAGAAGCGCCGACACAGCAAAATCCCGCACTGCTTGACCGCGAGAAAATCCTGAAGGATCGTGGTTCATATCTATTTTTTAAGCGCGTGCAGGATGTGATCCTGTCGGCGCTGGCATTGATCGTCCTTGCGCCGGTGTTCCTCCTTTTGGCACTGATCATCGTGATCGACAGCCCCGGCGCAAGTCCCATTTTCTCCCAGATCCGTGTCGGTCAGGACGGCAGGGAGTTCAAGTTCTATAAATTCCGCTCCATGTACCCAGATGCGGAGCGCCGTTTGGCAGAGCTGCTGAAGTATAACGAAATGGACGGACCGGTGTTCAAGATCAAGGATGATCCCCGCATCACCCGGGTCGGTCGGTTTATCAGAAGATCCAGCATTGACGAGTTGCCTCAGCTTTGGAATATTTTGAAGGGTGATATGAGCATCGTTGGACCACGTCCTGCCCTTCCCCGCGAGGTGGAGCAGTATGATGAATTCGCGCAGCAGCGTCTGTGGGTCATACCCGGACTTACCTGCTTCTGGCAGGTGCAGCACGGCAGAAATGATCTGTCGTTCCAGGAATGGATGGAGCTGGATGCGAAGTATCTGGCTGAGCGCAGCTTCCTGACGGACTGGAAAATCATTTTTAAGACCATAGGTGCTGTGGTCGGTATGGACGGTATGTGAGTAATATGAAAATATGTGTCATCGGAACGCGCGGCTTTCCTCTGGTGGAGGGCGGCGTTGAAAAGCATTGTGAATCCATATATCCGTTGATCGCGGAGCATGAGGATGTGCAGGTCACGGTTTTTCGAAGGAAGCCTTATGTCAAGGGAAGCCCGAAGGAATACAAAGGTGTGACATTTCTGGATCTGCCTTCCACAAGGATCAAGGGCGTGGAAGCGGTGCTGCATTCCTTCCTTGCCTGTGTGCGTGCGATCTTCCTGCGCCCGGCTGCGGTACATATTCATAATATCGGTCCGTGTCTGTTTGCGCCGCTGCTGAAGTGGTGCGGCATTCCCGTTGTGCTGACCTACCACAGCGCGAATTATGAACACAAAAAGTGGGGACGCGGGGCGCAAAAGCTGCTGCGTTTTTGCGAACGCGTGGCGCTGAAATACGCGGACCGGATCGTGTTTGTCAATCGGTTCCAAATGGAAAAGTATCCCCCGGAAATTCAGGAGAAGTCGGTATACATTCCCAATGGCATCCGGCTGCCTGAATGTCCTGCCGGACGGGAATATCTGGAAAAGCACGGACTGGAGCAGGGGAAATACATCCTCAGCGTGGGACGGATCACACCCGAAAAGGGCTTCCATACCTTAATTGAAGCCTTCAGGCAGCAAAAGCTGAGCGGCTATAAGCTGGTAATTGCCGGCGGTGTGGAATTTGAAAGCAACTACATGAAGCAGCTGCAATCGCTTAGCGAAGACCTTCCCGTGGTATTCACCGGCTACGTATTCGGTGAGGAGCTGGCGCAGCTTTATGCCAACGCAGGGCTGTTTGTGCTGGCATCTGAAAATGAAGGCTTCCCGCTGGTGCTGCTGGAGGCCATGAGCTATGAAAGAAATCTGTTGGTCAGCGATATCCCGGCAACAAGACTGATCGACTTGCAGGCGCAGGACTATTTTCCCTGCGGTGACGCAGCGGCACTTTCTGCTGCAATGGCGAAAAAGCTTGCCCAACCGTCCCGACGGCAATACGATCTGTCGGCGTATGAGTGGCGGCGTGTCGCAGCGCAGGTACTGGAGCTTTTCCGTTCCGTGAAGAAATAAAAAACGCAAGGAGACATGTATGAGGATTTTGATGATCAATAAGTTTCTGCATCCCAAGGGCGGTGCGGAAACCTATACGTTCAGACTGGGTGATTTTCTGCAGTCTCAGGGACATGAGGTCCAGTATTTCGGCATGGAGCATCCCGACCGCATCAAGGGAAACCGGGTGAATGCCTATACCTCCTATATGGATTTTCACAGCAAGAGTCTGTTTACCAAGATCTCTTACTCATTCAGAACGGTTTATTCTGCTGAGGCGCGCCGAAAGCTGCGCGCGGTGCTGGAGGATTTCCGGCCTGAGGTCTGCCATATCAATAACTTCAACTATCAGCTGACACCCAGCATCATTCTGGAGATCCGCAAGTGGGAGAAGCAGACCGGCAACAAGGTCAAGGTCCTTTACACAGCCCACGATGTGCAGCTGGTCTGCCCCAATCATATGTGCCTGAATCCCAATACCCATGAGATCTGCGAAAAGTGCATTGGCGGCAGCTATCTGCACTGCGTAACGGGCAAGTGCGTCCACGGCTCTGTTGCCAAGAGCATTTTCGGCGCGATGGAGAGCTACTTCTGGCGCTGGAAGGGTGTTTACAAAATGATCGATACGATCATTTGCCCCTCTCAGTTTATGAAGTCCAAGCTGGATACCGACCCGGTGCTGGCAAGCAAGACCGTTGTTATGTGCAACTTTGTGGATCCCGTGGAGCAAAAGCAGACCCAAAAGAAAGACTATGTGCTCTATTTTGGCCGCTTGTCGCAGGAAAAGGGCATTGCAACGCTGGTGCGCGCAGCCAAAGAGCTGCCCCATATCCCGTTTGTATTTGCCGGCAGCGGTCCGCTGGAAGGACTCATGGAGGGCATACCCAATGTCCGGAACATGGGCTTTCGGACCGGCGAGGAGCTGGAACGGCTGATCCGGGAAGCGCTCTTCTCCGTCTGTCCCTCGGAATGGTATGAAAACTGCCCGTTTTCCGTTTTGGAAAGTCAGATGTACGGCACACCCGTTCTGGGTGCGGACATCGGCGGTATTCCGGAGCTGATTGTTGAGGGCGAGACCGGCGAGTTGTTTGAAAGCGGCGATCTGGCGCAGCTGAAGCAGAAAATCGAACAGCTGTGGAATGATCGCCGGCGGCTGGCACGTTATGCCGAAAACTGCCGCAGCATGCAGTACATATTTGTGGATCGGTATGTGGAGCAGCTGCTGACCTATTACAAATAAAACCAAAGGAACGTGCGTGATGAAAAAAGTATTGTATCTTTCCAATATTGAAGTTCCGTACCGCGTGCGCTTTTTCAATGAACTGGCAAAGCATTGCGACCTGACCGTTCTTTATGAACGGAAGCGCTCCTCCAACCGGGATGCGGTTTGGGCGAAGAGTGAACAGCAGGCTTGCAAAAAAAAGTATTTGAAAGGAATTCCCATCGGACGGGAGAGCGCCTTCTCCCTTGGAATTCTCCGGGAAGTGTTTTCCGGCTATGACGAGGTCATTGTGGGCTGCTACAATTCCCCGGTGGAGTTGATGGCACTTTTTGCCATGAAGCTCTTTGGAAAGCCTTACATCGTCAATATTGACGGCGAACCCTTTCTGAAAGCGCCGACCTTCAAAAATCGCATTAAGCGATTTGTTCTGCGGGGCGCGTCCAAGTATGTCATCGCCGGCGAAAAGGCAAAGGAGTCATTGAAGGTCGTCAGCGGCGACAGTCCCATCACTACCTATCAGTTCTCGTCCCTTTCCGAGCAGGAAGTGACGGCACACAGAGAAGCTGCCCATGAACAGCGAAATGATACTGTTTTGGTTGTGGGACAATATTTGGGGGTAAAGGGAATTGATGTTGCACTGGAAGCGGCAAGAATGGACCCTGACCATCGCTACAAGCTGGTAGGCATGGGAAATCGCACAGAACAGTTCCTGCAGGATTTTACAGGGAGAATTCCGGAAAACGTGGAGATCATTCCGTTCCTGCAGAAGGCAGAGCTGGAAAAAGAATACCGCACCTGCGCCATGCTGGTGCTGCCCTCCCGGCAGGAGTGCTGGGGTCTGGTAGTCAACGAGGCTGCCTCCTTTGGCATGCCGGTGATCTCAACGTGGGGCAGCGGTTCCGCGGTGGAATTTTTGGCGGATGACTATCCGCAGCTTTTGGCAAAGCCGGGTGATGCGGAGGACCTGCTTCGTTGCATTAACTGCTTCCGGGAAATGGAAGACAAGGAAGCATACGCTCGCTTCCTGCTGAAAACTGTCGAGCGCTTTACCATTGAAGAAAATGTCCAATCACACCTTCGCCTGCTGCGCATCTGTGAAGAGGAGAGAAATGTATGAATAATCCTTTGGTGTCCGTTGTTATTCCCGTCTATAAGACGGAGGAATATCTGGACAGATGCGTGGAAAGTATCATCAATCAGACCTATAAAAATCTGGAGATCATTCTGGTGGACGACGGTTCGCCGGATGAATGCCCCCGGCTGTGTGACCAATGGGCAATCAGGGACAGCCGTGTTAAAGTTATTCATAAAACAAACGAAGGACTGGGCAGGGCACGAAACAGCGGCATTGATCAGGCGACTGGGGATTATATTTGCTTCGTGGACAGTGATGACTACCTTGAGCTGTTCACCATCGAGCGTGCCTGCGCTGTGGCAACGCAGCAGGATGCGGATATGGTCTGCTTTGGAATGCAGGTGGTTGGTCCGGAAGGGAAGACCCTTGCGGTCGAGATCCCCCATCCGCCGAAGGATTGCTACATAGGCGAGGAAGTCCAAAAGGATTTTTTGCCGAAGCTGATCGGTCCGGATCCGGAAACCGGCGCGGAGTACGGTCTTTCCATGAGCGGCTGTACAAGACTGATCTCCATGCGCAGCATCCGCAAGCGCAACTGGCGCTTTGTGTCCGAACGGGAGATCTCACCGGAGGATTATTATTCCGTGATCGCGCTGTGCGCAGACCTGGAGTCGGTGTATATCCTGCCGCTGGCATGCTACAATTATTACCGAAATATGGCATCCATTTCCCGTTCCTATCAGCCCAATCGGTTCGGTAGGGTATGCCACTTTTACGGGGCACTGAAAGAGCTTTGTCAAACCCTCGAATATCCCCAAGAGGTGACAGAGCGCATCAGCGGGATCTATCTTTCCCTGGTGATCGCGGCGCTGAAGCATGAGGCTGCGTTCGGAGGAAGCTACAAAGAAAAAAGAGCAAAAATTCACAGCATCCTGTTCAATGAGGAGCTTCAGAAGGCGCTGCAGGAACGAAAAAACGATAAGCTCCCAATAAAAAAGAAGCTGTTATTCTGGGCAATGCGCAACCGACTGACGGTACTGTGTCATGCCATGCTGGCAGTCCAGAACAGGATGACGTAATTACTGAACAAGCAGAGGCATTTGGCATATGAACACATCGCTGACTATTACAATCAAAAAGCGCACACAGACATATCGGTTTTTATGGCTTCTTATCGTGCTGCCCTTTTTCTTCGCTCTTCTGACAGAGCTTCTGGGATTGCCGTATTTCTTGCGCTACTCGTTGGATGTGACATGGGCGCTCCTTCTCGTATTTTCGGTTATGGGATGGCAGCAAGGCATCGATTCCGGCACCAAGATCGTTTTTCGTGTGGTCCTTGTGTACGTGATTTATACAGCTGTTTCCTATGTGGCGCAGTTCCAGTCGCTGTTTTTTTATTTGTGGGGCGCCCGTAACGCGTTCCGCTTTTATGCAGCGTTCTTTGCGTTTGCGATGTTCTTGAAGAAGGATGACATTCAGGGCTTCTTCAAGCTGTTTGATGTGCTGTTCTGGGTGAATGTTGCGGTTTCCATGGTTCAGTATTTTGCCTTCGACCTGAAGGGTGACCATCTGGGCGGCTTGTTTGGCGTGGATTCCGGCGCGAATGCCTACACTATGATCTTCTTCCTGATCGTGCTGACAAAAGATCTTTTGGACTACCTTGAAAAAAGGGTGAGTTTCCGCAAATTTCTTTTCAAGTGCGTGGCGGCGCTGCTGGTGGTTTCGTTGGCAGAGATCAAGTTCTTCTTTATTCTTATCGGTCTAATCGTTCTGCTGGCGACGTTCTTTACAAACTTTACGTGGCGCAAGTTTTGGGCAGCTGCTGTTTCAATCGCGGCGATCCTTCTTTTTGTCCCGCTGCTTGAGAAGCTGTTTGGCTTTGAAGGCTTTTTCTCAGTGGAATATCTGCTGGATATGGCAACTTCGGACAAGGGCTATACGGGCCGTAACGACATCAATCGTCTCAATGCGATTGCGTTTATTAACGACGAGTGGCTCCTCAGCGGCGCGGAGCGGTTGTTTGGCATCGGTCTCGGAAATGCCGATACAGCAGGCTATGAATTTCTGGTCACGCCCTTTTTCGAACTCTACGGTCAGACGCACTATCTGTGGTTCTCCTATGCGACGGTGTATCTGGAGACCGGCTGGATCGGCTTGATCCTCTATTTCGGTTTCTTTCTTGCTGTGTATTTTTCGATTTTGCAGATCGAACACAGAAGTGATGGAATGCTGAAAAGCTACTGCCGTCTGGGCAGAATCATAACGATCTGCTGTATCATATTCTCAATCTATAATTCCAGTCTGCGCAGTGAGGCGGGATACATGGCATTCTTTGTCCTTGCTGTGCCCTTTGCACTGGATCGGGAAAAGCGGGCGGAGGAGCGCCGCGTTCAAAATGCGGAGACAAAACCGGCTGCCTGAGAAATAATTTCAAATAAACGGGGAGGTTGACGGTGAAAATGCCGCAGCCTGCCTGAAGCAGAAAGGGGGGCATCAACATGAGTTTCATTCCACGTGTTATTCATTATTGCTGGTTTGGCGGAAATCCGCTGCCGGAACCGGCTCTGAAATGCATTGAGAGCTGGAAAGAATTCTGTCCCGGCTATGAGATCAAATGCTGGGATGAGTCCAACTATAATATTCATGCCTGCCCGTATATCGAGGAAGCCTACGAAGAGAAAAAATGGGCATTTGTAAGCGACTATGCCAGATTTGATATTCTGTATCAGTATGGCGGCATCTACTTTGATGTGGATGTTGAGCTGATCGCCCCTATTGAGGACATTCTGGACAGAGGACCCTTTTTTGGCGTGGAGCGGAGCATGGAGAATAAAATGCTGGTTAATCCGGGTCTGGGAATGGCGTCCTATCCGCAGATGCCGTTTTATGGGGAAATTTTGGAGGAGTACCGAAAAAAGCGCTATAAAAACCCGGATGGCACCAGCAATCAGGTGACGGTCGTACAGTATACAACAGAAATCCTGACCCGGTACGATTTGAAGCAAAAGGATGTACCGCAGGAGGTTGCGGGGATCTGGATCTATCCGTGGGACTATTTCTGTCCGATCATGTATCAGACGGATGAGATCGAGATCACGGAAAACACCCGCTCCATTCACCATTATCACTCCTCGTGGCTGACAAAAGAGGAATTGCGCAGCCGTCGTTTCCAAGCCGCGGTGAACAGAAAATTCGGACCCAACGTGGGAAGATGGCTTGGCAACCTGGAAAGCTTCCCCTACAGAGTCAAGCGGCAGCTGCGAAGCAGAGGCTTCAGAGGAACTGTGCGATTTGTGCTCAATAAACTAATCGCAAAAAAGTAACGAAAAGAGGTGCACGGCGAACGCCTATGCAAAAAAAAGAAAAATCTTTGGCAAAAAATGCCGTGTTCAATATTGCGTACAGAATTCTGAACGTGCTTTTTCCGCTGGTTTCCGCAGCCTATGTGTCCAGAGTGCTGGGACCGTCCGGCGTGGGAAAAGTTGCCGATGTGCAAAATATCGTTTCGTATTTCATACTGTTTGCCATGCTGGGAATTCCCAACTACGGCACCCGTGAAATTGCAAAATGCCGAAATAATCCGCCGGCGGTGCAAAAGCTGTTCAGCGAACTGTTCCTGCTTAACGGAATATCCACGACCATTCTTTCCGCTGCTTTTTACGCAGCGCTGGCATTCGGGGTTTCCGACAGCCCGCTGCTGTATCTTGTTTGTGGCATAGAGATTCTCTTCAACTACATCAATATCGACTGGTTTTATGAGGGCGAAGAGGAATATGTGTATATCACGGTCAGAAGTGTGCTGATCAAGCTCCTCTCACTGGTAATGCTGTTTTTGTTTGTCAAACAGCCGCAGGATTATCCTGTCTATGCGCTGATCCACTGCCTGGGCATTGGCGGAAATAATATTTTCAACATCATTCACGCAAGAAAAAAAGTAAAGCTGACCGTGCGCGGTCTGAACATGAAGCAGCATCTCAAGCCTGTTGCGGTGTTGGCATTCAGCGCGATCATCGGCAGTATTTACAGCAAATTAAACGTAACGATTCTCGGTCGGCTTGCGACAGATGAGTCCGTCGGCTTTTATTCCAATGCGTGGAAGGCGATTACCATCGGATCAACGCTGGTCACGGCGATCTCGGCTGTATTTATGCCGCGCTTGAGCTATACCTTCCGGCACTGTCGGGAGCAGTTTGAGGAACTGATCTCGATCGGCACAAAAATCATACTGTTTTTGGCACTCCCTGCCTGCATCGGCATCGCTTTGGTTGCCGATGATCTGGTGGTGGCACTGTTTGGCGCGGAATTCCAGCCTGCGGCATTGTCGCTGCAGATCATGTCGGTAACTGTGCTGATCATGGGCGTAGGAAATCTGCTCTGTTACCAAATGGTCATCAGTTCCGGAAGTGAAAAGCTGCTGATCAAACCCCGTATCGCAGCCGGCATTGCCAATGTGGCAATCAATTTGCTGCTGATTCCGAAAATGCAGCATCTGGGCGCGGCGATCGCCACAGTTGCCAGTGAATTGCTGATCAATGGATTGATCCTGCGGCACGCGCTGAAGCTTGCCAAACCGAAACTCGGCAGGCGTTATCTGCTCAGCCTGCTGGTCAGCGCGGCGGCAATGGCTGCTGCGGTGCTTGCGGTTCGGGGATCGTTCGAAGATCCACTGCTGTCGCTGATGCTGTCGGTTGGCACCGGCGTTGTTGTGTATCTGGTGGCAGTAGTGCTTACAAAAAATGAAGTTGTGCGTAATTTCCTGACGATGTTAAAGGGGAAAAAGCAGCTGACTGAATCCGGCGCTTGACTTCGTTGATAAAAACTGGTATGATAAAGTATCATGAAGTAGTATCGCTTGATACGCCGGAACAGTTTTCCAGAAAAATCGGGAGGCTTTTATGGAAGAAAAGAATGTGGAGAGAAGCGGAGAAATAACGATTGATTTACAACGTATATTCTCTGCTTTGATGAATAAGGTGTGGGTGATCGGAATCGTTGCAGTTCTTTGCGCGGCGCTGACACTGGTTGGCACCATTTTCCTTGTGGAGCCGAAGTATCAGTCTTCGGTTATGTTCTACGTCAATAACAACTCTCTGTCCTTGGGCGATGTTTCCATCGGAAGCATTACCTCAGCGGATATTTCCGCTTCCCGCGGTCTTGTTAAGTCCTATATCGTTATCTTAAACACCCGCGAAACGATCAATGATGTTATCGATTATGCCGGTGTCAAATACTCGTATGGTACGGTCAAGGGAATGATCTCGGCAGCAGCTGTGGATTCAACGGAAATCTTCCGCGTGGTCGTCACCCACACCGAGCCGGTGGAGGCGGAGCGCATTGCCAGCGCCATTGCCTACATTCTTCCGAAGCGCATCGACAGCATCATCAACGGCACCACCGCAAAAATCGTTGACTCTGCAATTGTTCCCTCCAGCCCCAGCTCACCGAACTATACCACCAATACACTGATCGGCTTTTTGATCGGAGCGTTGACGGTTTGCGTGGTCGTTATCCTGCGTGAGCTGTTTGATGTGGTCATCCGCAAGGAAGAGGACGTTCTGCGCACAGCAGAGGGTCGCCCCATTTTGGCAACTGTTCCCAATATGGATAAGCCTGCCAAAAGTGGCTATTACAAGTACCGCAGGTATTCCTATAGCTACGGCTATCGCCAGCAGGACGCCGACGGCAACATGGAGCTGATCGGTCCGAGCATCAGCTTTGCCGCATCCGAAGCCTACAAGCTGCTGCGCACTAAGCTGCAGTTCTCCTTTACAGACAACAGTCAGTGCCATATTATCGGTGTCAGTAGTGCGCTGGCAGGCGAAGGCAAGAGCTTGACCGCGGTTAACCTCGCTTATTCTCTGTCGCAGCTGGGCAAGCGCGTCCTGCTGCTTGACTGTGATATGCGCTGCCCCTCCGTTGCAGACAAGCTGGATGTTCAGTCCGCCCCCGGTCTGTCGGATTTCCTGTCCGGTCAGGTCACGGAAGAGCATCTGATCCAGTACTGCAACATCAAATCCGATGAGCATGCCTTCCATGTCATCTCCTCCGGCAATATCCCCCCCAACCCCATGGAGCTGCTGGGCTCCAAGAAAATGGAACGGACACTGGAAAAGCTGCGTCAGAACTATGACTACCTGATCCTCGACCTGCCTCCCGTCGGCGAGGTCGGTGACGCATTGACCACTGCCAAGATCGCTGATGGTATGCTGCTGGTGGTCCGTCAGAATTACTGTAACCGTGTTGCGCTCAGAGAGACCCTGCGCCAGTTTGAGTTTGTCGGCGCCAGAATTCTGGGTATCGTCTTCAACTATACAACGGATGAGGCAGCGGGCTACAGCTATAAGTACCTGCATCGCTACTATAAGCGCTATGGCTACGGCTACGGCTATTATCGCGGCTACTATCGCGGCTACAGAGGCTACGGCAGAAATTACGGTCAGCCCCCGCGTCAGGAAAAGGCCGAAGAAGCCGAAAAGACAGAATAAGGACGGCACACCATGGTCGACTTCCACAGTCATATTTTACCAAACATTGACGACGGGAGCTCTTCATGTGAAATGTCCATTGAACTGCTTTGTATGGAAGCACAGCAGGGGATCACCCATGTGGTTGCAACACCGCACTTCTACACACGGAAGGACCGGCTGGAGCAGTTCCTGCAAAAAAGAGACCGCGCGGAGCAGCTGCTGCGCAATGAAATGGAAAAGCATACCGGCTTGCCGGAGCTTCTTGTAGGCGCAGAAATCAGTTTTTTCCGCGGCATCAGTGAAACGGCATTTTTGAATGAGCTGAAGATCCGGGGAACCAACTGCGTTCTCATTGAAATGCCCGCCCCGCCATGGAATGAGGCGATGTTCTCTGAGCTCAGAGCGATTTGGGAACGACAGCGCCTTGTTCCGATCATCGCCCATATTGACCGCTACATCGGTCCGTGGCGAACATATCGGATCCCGCAACGTCTGGCGCAGCTGCCGGTACTGGTACAGGCGAATGCAGAAGCTTTTACCGATCGGCATTTTGAGAGGCTGATGCTGCGCCTGCTGCGGGAGGACTACATCCATCTGCTTGGCTCTGACTGCCATGACTTGGTGGAGCGCAAGCCCAATCTTGCGGCTGCAGTGGAACGGATTGGTGCAAAAATAGGAGCTGATGCGCTTGAGCGCATTCGCATATACGAAAAAAGAGTAATAAAAACATTGCCCTGAGTGGCATGGTACGACACACCCTTGAATGAAACGGAGTGGTATTATGAAAAAATTGATAGCCCTGTTGATCGCGGTCGCCCTTTGCGGTGTCGTCGTTCTGCCGGTGGCGGCTGAGGATTTTGTTCCCAGCATCTCTTATAAGGATCATCCCGAACTGGTTGGTGATCCTGAGATCACGCCCCCTACATCGGCAGGCAAGGAACTGGACATCCTGATCACACCCGTGTCAGATGCCATCGATACCGAGGCGGACGACAGAAATGAGGTAGAGCAGGAGCTTGCCAAGATTTACGAGGACCTGGTTGACGGCGACGAGAGAATCCCGTTTCCGGACGACAAGAACTATGTCATCCGGGATCTGATCGATGTCAGCATCATCTATAAGAACGACGATCCCGACGCAGATCCGGTGTTTTATGACGGTGATGTGGACCTCACGCTCACCTTCGACCTGGGTGTGGAGCCTGATGTGCCGGTGCTGGTATACATCTATGACGATGGCTGGAAGCCGGTCGACAATGTTGTGAACAATGGCGACGGAACGGTCACCATTGAGCTTGACAAAACGGGCATCCTTGCCTTCTGTGTGGAGGATGAGACCGTGAAGCCCCCGTCTCCCACCTTTGACAAGATGAACAAAGAACTGACCGGATGGATCCTCCTGATGGTCGTCTCCTCCTGCGCTGCGATTGCATTGTTGGCAATGCGCCGTAAGCACAGCCGCTGATTTCCCAAAGTACAAATGAACGGAGGGAGAGTATGAAGAATCGAAAGCACGTTTCTGATGTCCTCTATATCCTTGTTTTTGTACTTTTGGCGCTGATTGTTTTGTGCAGCATCGCACAGATCCTGCATATCGTCTTTTCCAACGGTCAGGATCAGCAGGAAACACCGTCCAAGACCATTGTCAAGGATGGAGTATCCTACTTC
>JAZNNV010000249.1:0-2383 GCA_045580465.1 Faecousia sp. | reverse complement strand
GGTGTAGGCATCGCAGTCGAGGATTTCACCCGCGAAATAGAGTCCTCGCACCAGCTTGGACTGCATCGTCTTCGGATCGACCTCGGAAACCTTGACACCGCCGGAGGTGATGATCGCCTCAGCAACGGGGCGCTTGTCGGTGATTTCCAACGGAAATGCCTTCAAAAGAGCGACCAATGCGCGGCGCTGCACCTTTGTCAGGGAATTTGCTTGCAGCGCAGGATCGATCTCCAGTCTTCTGAGTACAACGGGGATCATGCTGCGCGGCAAAAGATCCGTCAGCGCGTTTTCGATGCTGCGATTCTGATACATTTCCAAGTCACGCAGAATCCGTGCGTCCAGCTTGCCCTCATCCAAAGCCGGTTTCAGGTCAATGATCAGTTGACACGCCCCTTTCAGGTGGGCACTTGCCGACAGAACCGTCGGTCCTGAAACACCGAAATGGGTAAAAAGCAGCTCGCCAAAGTCCTTGAAAAGCACTTTCCCCTTCTCATTGACCAGCTTGACCGCCACATTGCGAAGGCTCAGCCCCTGCATATCGGGACAGTCATGCCCCGCAACCTCCAGAGGTACAAGAGAACCCTCCTGCAGGATGATTGTATGCCCCAGCTTCTGCGCCATGGCATAGCCGTCACCCGTAGAGCCGGTGGTGGGATAGCTGACACCACCAGTGGCGAGGATCACCCTTGCCGCTTCGTAGCGCCCTGCATCCGTCCGCACGCCGGTCACAACACCGTCCTGCGCGGTGATCTCACGGACACGTGCATTGACAACAGTTATGCCCTGCTTTTTCAGCTGATTGCGCAGGCAATCCAACACTGAAACGGACTTGTCGGACACCGGGAATACCCGATTCCCCCGCTCGGTTTTCAGCGGACAGCCGTTCTTTTCAAAAAACGCCATCACAGCGCTGGGCGGATACGCCGTCAATGCACTGTAGAGAAACCGCCCGTTGCGGGGAATGTTCTGCAGCAGCTCCTGCAGATCGCAGTTATTTGTTACATTGCAGCGCCCCTTGCCCGTGATCAGCAGTTTTTTGCCAAGGCGCTCATTTCGTTCCAGCAGCAGCACCTTTGCGCCGCGGGAAGCCGCTGTAATGGCAGCAAGCATGCCGGCAGGACCGCCGCCAATGACGATCACATCATTCCTCATCCGATACCGCCTGCTTTTGATAAATGTTGTATTCCTCCCAGATGCGCTCCAGATCCTGGAAGGTCTGGGACAGCTCCTGCTCCTTCTTGGCAGCGATGGCAACAATCAGCGCATTTACGACGCTCAAGGGTGCTACCAGCGAGTCTACCAGCGAGAGCATATTGCTCTTGGCGGCAAGGACGTAATCGGATGCCTCACCCAAAGGGGAAAGCTGCGTATCGGTGATGCCCACCACCGTCGCGCCCTGACTACGGCAGTACTGCGCCGCCTTAGCTGTGGTAGCGGAATAACGGGGGAAGCTGAAGGCAACCACTGCATCCTTTTCATTGACGCCGACGATCTTTTCGAACATCTCGCCTGCGCCGGATGCTGTAATAATATGCACATTTTGGAACATGTAATTCAGGTAATAGCCAAGAAAACCCGCCAGCGGCGCAGCGGAACGCACACCAATGATAAATACACGCTTTGCATTCAGGATCGTGTTAACTGCAGAATCAAAGGCAGAGCGGTCAATGGTCTCTGCGGTGCGGCGAAGCCGCTCCAGATCAGATTGGAACACCGTCGTCAGCACATCCTTGTCGCACATACGGTTACTGGCTACTTCAATTCGCTGCGCTGCGGTCAGTCGATTGACAACCACCTCCTGCAGCGCCTTCTGCATGGTGGGATAACCATCATAGCCAAGCTCCATGGCAAAACGCACGACTGTAGACTCGGAAACGCCAACCGTCTTGCCCAGCACAGCTGCGGTCATGAAGGCAGCCTTATCATAAGACTCCAGAATATAGTGGGCGATGCGGCGCTGACCTTTGGAAAAGGAACGTTCATTTGCCTGTAAAATTGCAAGAATATCGTGACGCATAGCAAAACACCTCGCTTTTTTAAATATTATAACAGATTTCATTCACTTTTGCAAGATGAATGCAGCAAAAATTGCAAATAGCGAGGTTATTTCAACCTCGCTATTTCCTCTTCTGTTAAGTATCGCCATTTTCCCAGCGGGAGCGTCCCCAGCTGCAGCGCGCCCTCCGAAATTCTGCGCAGCCGCAGTACCGTCATGCCGGCGGCATCGCACATCCGGCGAACCTGCCGGTTGCGTCCCTCGTGGATGGTCACAAGGAGCTTGGCGCGGTCACCGTCAGAGCGCAGGAGCTTTACCTGCGGCTTGCGGATGCGATAGCCGTCCAGCTTGATCGGGCGGCTCAAAAGTGCCGGTGACGCCTCATGG
>JAZNNV010000248.1:0-3455 GCA_045580465.1 Faecousia sp. | reverse complement strand
GGGCCTCCGCTTCGCTATCCGTGAAGGCGGCCGTACCGTCGGTTCCGGTGTCGTCACCGAGATCTACGAGTAATCTCTGATCGCTGATCTTTCAAATTGTCCCCCCATCTTCCGATCGGGGGCTTTTTGTGTTTTCACAATATTCATGAATTGGAACTTGTCAAGGTGCTGAGTATTTGGTACAATAAAGAAGATACGATAAGTTTGAAGAATGGTGATAAAAGTTGAAGCAATTGTTCGAAAAAATCAAGGAGGCGCTGATTTCCGCGTTGCCGATCACAGCAATCGTGTATCTGCTGTCGTTGACACCGTGGTTTGACTTTTCGGCGACGGAGCTGATTACCTTTTCCATCGGCGCGGTGGCGCTGATCGTGGGCTTGGGCCTTTTCAGCATGGGTGCCGATCTGGCAATGACACCCATGGGTACTCACGTGGGTGCGGGTCTTTCGCGGCAACGCAGACTTTGGCTGTTGCTGGGCGCCTGCTTTGTGCTGGGTATGCTCATTACCATTGCAGAGCCGGATCTGACGGTGCTTGCGGAGCAGGTCAGCTCCGTGATGAACGGAACGCTGCTGATCTATGCGGTCGGCATCGGAGTTGGCTCGTTTCTGCTGATCGCTGTGCTGCGTATCGTCTTCCGCAGACGCCTTGCCAGTATCCTAATGCTGTTTTATATGCTGCTGTTTGCCATTGCGTTGTTGTTGGCTGTCAATGATAAGCTGGATTTGCTGCCGCTGGCATTCGACTCCGGCGGTGTGACCACCGGCCCGATCACCGTGCCGTTTTTGATGGCATTGTGCGTCGGTATTTCCGATGTCCTTGGTGACCGCCGTTCGCAGGAAAACAGCTTCGGCATGGTAGCCCTTTGCTCCGTCGGTCCGATTTTGGCGGTGCTGTTGCTGGGCGTGTTCTCCACCAATGAGCTGGTGTATGAAGTGCCGGATTATGCGGTCAGCAATGATATTCTCGGCAGCTTTTTGAATGTAGCTGCCCATACTGCCCGGGAAGTGGCAATTGCGCTGGGCTTGATCGTTTTGTTCTTTGGTATCTGTCAGGTGATCTTCCTGAAGCTGCCGAAAAAGAGACTGCTGAAGATCGCTTTGGGCGTTGTGTTTACTTACGTTGGTCTTGTGATCTTCCTTGTTGGTGTCAATGTGGGCTTTATGCCCATCGGCTATAAGCTGGGCAGCCAGATCGCATCGATCCATCCGGCACTGTTGGTTGGTTTGGGACTTGTAATGGGCGTGCTGGTCGTCCTTGCTGAGCCTGCTATCCACGTGCTTAATGCGCAGGTGGATGAGATCACCGGCGGTTCCATCACCAAGCGTTCCCTGATGACCGGGCTTTGCATCGGTGTGGGCGCATCGATTGCACTGTCTGTGATCCGTATTATCTTTGATTTTTCGCTGGCATATTATATCATTCCCGGATATTTCATTTCTCTGGCACTGTCGCTGTTCGTGCCGCCGGTGTATACTGCCATCGCCTTCGACTCCGGCGGTGTTGCCAGCGGTCCGATGACATCCTGCTTCATTTTGCCCTTTGCCACCGGCATTTGCGTGGCACTGCAGGGACCGGATGCAGTGATGCGTGACGCATTCGGCGTTGTGGCGCTGGTTGCCATGACACCGCTGATCACCATTCAGTTACTTGGCTTCAAGGCGGTCGTTACGGAAAAGATCCGTGAGCGCCGTGCAATGCGCCGCATTTTGGATGCGGACGATCAGCAGATCATCAACTTTATGTAAGGAGGAGCCGATATGCAAAATTCTGTCAAGGAATCCGCAATTAAAAAGCTGAAGCTCCTCATTACCGTGGTAGACAGACCCAAGGCGGAGTTTTATCTGGATGTGCTGAGCCAGTTTGAGATCAACTGCCAGTTGGCTACCACCGGCAAGGGCACAGCAACAGCGGACTGGATCGATCTGCTGGGCTTGAATATCCAAAAGGCGGTCATTTTCAGCTTCGTCCGGGAGGATCTGGTAGATCGGGTGATGAACTGTCTGGACGAAAAGTTTGCCACAATCAAAAACGGCAAGGGAATTGCCTTTGCCGTGCCGCTGAGCAGCGTGATTGGTGTTAATTTCTATCAGTTTTTGAGCAACAACCGTTATTTGAGGGGGGAAAACCATGAGAACTGACAATCATGAAGTGATTTTTGCCATCGTCAATGCCGGCTACGCAGAGCTTGCGATGGATGTGGCACGGGATAACGGCGCCCGGGGCGGTACGATCATCAATGCCCGCGGTGTGGCGCGGGAGGATGCGGCAGCTTTTTTCGGCATCACCATGCATGCGGAAAAGGAGATGCTGATGATCGTTGTGGAGAAGGATACCCGGGATCAGATCCTCAATGCCCTCTACAAGCAGATGGGCATGGACAAAAAGGCACAGGGAATTGCGTTCTCATTGCCCGTGTCCGATGTGGTCGGTCTTGTGCAGATCCCCGCAGATGATTCTACAAAAAAATAAAAGTAAGCACCGTTTCAACTGGGAAACGGTGCTTATTTATTGCGCATAGGGTTAGTTGTCAGACCGAGCAGATAGTCTACAGAGACATTGTAAAAATCAGACAGCTTGATCAGAACATCAGTGGGAACATCCCGCTGACCGAGTTCGTAGTTGCTGTAGACTTGTTGGGAGCAATGCAGGTATTTGGCAATTTGCCATTGCTTCAGATCCCTGTCTTCACGGAGATTGCGTATCCGCTGATACATATTACCACCTCATGTGTAGGATACCACACCGCAAAAAGTTGTATTGACAAATACCGCAAAATGCAGTACAATGATGTCAAATTTTTTTAATGTGCTTGCCCTAAGATAGTAGGAGGAAGACCGAATGGGAATTGTGTCGTTGGTTTTAGGTGTTGCCAGTTTGGTTTTAACTGTTGCATACGTGAATGGGGTTGCGGCAGGAATCGGCGCAATCGGCGCGATCATCGGTTTGATTGCGGCCGGACGCAGGGATATTTGTGCTGGTGGTGGACTGCTTCTTTCGCTCGTTTGTATGTTGTGGAGCTTGCTGCAAATCGTTACGACGGAATCTGCTGATCCGATCGGTAACATATTTGGCTTATTATAAGTTCCTTTGCGCTTTTTTATGAATGTTGAAAAGCCCCCGATCTGAAGATCGGGGGCTTTTGCACGACGCGGGTCTATAAGCCGGGTTCTGTCTTGACAGCCATGTATCTAGTCCCGCAATTGCTCGCGGGATCAAGCCGCCTCCTCGAAGCGGTCGGGCAGACCTGTTGCTTCTCCACGGCGTTGCTCCGGGATAGAGTTTACAGCGTAAAACCCATGTTACCATGGGCCGGGTGGGCTCTTGCCCCACCTTTTCACCCTTACCCTGCATCCCGAAGGAACGCAGGGCGGTATCTCTCTGTTGCACTTGTCCTGAGGTCACCCTCGGCGGGCGTTACCCGTTATCCTTGCCCTGTGGAGCCCGGACTTTCC
>JAZNNV010000247.1:0-4649 GCA_045580465.1 Faecousia sp. | reverse complement strand
TCCTAAGACCGCTTGGCCTCCGACTTATGCGCTCCAGACCCTTCAGCAGGTGCAGCCGCTCTTCCTTCTTGCCGATCTGGAAGTAGAGTCTGCGCTTGACGCACTCGGTGCGCCATGCTGTCCACTCCTCAAGGATCTCTCCGATACCCATCACACGGGGCATACCGGCGATCAGGATGTTGAAGTTGCAGGCGAAGCTGTCCTGCAGGGGGGTCATGCGGAAGAGCTTTTGCATCAGCTTTTCCGGCTCGACACCGCGCTTGAGGTCGATGGTCAGCTTCAGACCGCCAAGGTCGGACTCATCACGCATATCGGCGATTTCCTTGATCTTGCCGACTTTTATCAGATCCGCCACCTTGTCCATGATGACTTCCGCAGCAGTGGAATAGGGGATCTCGGTGATCTCGATCAGGTTACCGTCCTTGACATAGCGCCACTTGGCACGGAGCTTGAAGCTGCCGCGACCGGTGGAGTAGATCTCACGGGTGGTTGCCTCGTCGAACAGAAGCTCTGCGCCGGTGGAAAAATCCGGGCCGGGCAGGGTTTCCAGAATGTCATGCTCCGGATTCTGCATCAAGGCGATGGCAGTCTCGCAGACCTCCCGCAGGTTGAACGAGCAGATGTTGCTCGCCATACCGACCGCGATGCCCTGATTGGCAGAGACCAGCACATTGGGGAAGGTAGTGGGCAGCAGCGCCGGCTCTTTCAGCGGGCCGACGTAGTTGTCGACCATGTCGACGGTGTCGCTGTCGATGTCCTTGAAGATCTCCTCGCAAATGGCATCCAGCTTCGCCTCGGTGTAACGGGAGGCAGCATACGCCATATCCCGGGAGTAGACTTTGCCGAAGTTGCCCTTGGAGTCCACGAAGGGATGCAGCAAGGTCTCATTGCCTCTAGCAAGACGCACCATCGTTTCGTAGATGGCGGCATCGCCGTGAGGATTGAGCTGCATGGTCTGACCGACACTGATGGCAGACTTCACCCGGTCCTCTTTCGGCAGACCCTCCTTGTACATGGTGTAAAGCAGCTTGCGGTGGGAGGGCTTAAAGCCGTCGATCTCCGGGATCGCGCGGGAGACGATAACCGACATGGCATAGGGCATGTAGTTGATCTCCAGCGTTTCGGTGATCGCCTGCTCGGTGGTAGAGCCTACCAGACCCACCACGTGATCGGTGTTGACCTTTGGCTTATTCTGTTCAGGTTCTTTCTTCTTACGTGCCATGGTACACCTCTTTTAAGAAATATCCGCCAGCTCCAGATATCTGGAGCCGTTTTCGGCGATAAAGTTCTTGCGTTCTGTCAGATTGTCCCCCAGCAGGACATCGAAATAGTGGGCAGTACGCTCCACATCCTCGGGCATGACCTTGATCAGACGGCGGGTCTCGGGATTCATGGTGGTCATCCACATCATCTCGGGATCGTTCTCACCAAGACCCTTGGAGCGCTGGATCTTGGTGGGCTTTTTGCCCTCCAGATCGTCCCGCAGGATCTTCGTCTTCTCCTGCTCATTGTAAGCAAACCAAGTCTTGTCCTTGTAGGTGATCTCAAACAGCGGCGATTCTGCGATATAGACGTAGCCGTCCCGGATCAGCGTGGGACAAAGGCGGTACAGCATGGTCAGGATCAGGGGGCGGATCTGGAAGCCGTCCACGTCCGCATCGGTACAGATGACCACCTTGTTCCAGCGCAGATTGTCGATATCGAAGCTGCTCAGATCCTTTGCCTTTTTGCCCTCGATCTCCACGCCGCAGCCCAGCACCTTCATCAGGTCGGTGATGATGGGCGATGCAAAAATCTTGGTATAGTCCGCCTTCAGGCAGTTGAGGATCTTGCCGCGCACCGGCATGATGCCCTGAAACTCCGCGTCACGGGATTGCTTGACGCTTCCCAATGCGGAGTCGCCCTCGACGATATACAGCTCCCGCACCGCGGGATCTTTGCTGCGGCAGTCTACAAACTTCTGCACCCGGTTGGCGATGTCAACCTTGGCGCTAAGGTTCTTTTTGATGTTGGTTCTGGTTCTTTCCGCGTTCTCACGGGCGCGCTTGTTGATCAGGATCTGCTCTGCGGCGCGGTCTGCATCCTGCTTGTTTTCGATGAACCAAACCTGCAGCTGATCCTTGAAGAATTGAGTCATCGCTTCCTGGGTGAAGCGGGAATTGACGGACTTCTTGGTCTGGTTTTCAAAGCAGCCGATGGTAGAGAAGCAGTTGGTCACCAGAACAAGGCTTTCCTGAATGTCCTGATACAGGATTCTGCTCTTGGCATCCATCTCGCTTTTGGTATACTTTCCGCTTTCCTTGAGAAACTTGTCAAAAGCCGCAACAAAAGCAAGCCGCACCGCCCGATCGGGGCTTCCGCCGTACTCCAGCCAGGAAGAGTTATGGTAATACTCCACGTGGGACACCTGCTTGGAGAAGCAGAAGGATGCAGTGATCTTCAGCTTCATTTCGGGACGGTTGTCCGCATCGCGGCCGCGGCGCTCCGTCTCCCAGTAGACGGGCATGGTAAAGGCGTTGTCGCCCACCAGCTCCTCAATATACTGACGGATACCGTCTGTGTAGCAGAATTCTTCCTCTTCGAACTTCTTGCCCACCTGATTGCGGAAGCGGAAGGTGATGCCCTTATTGACCACCGCCTGACGGCGCAGCACATCCCGATAATACTCCGCAGGGATGTTGATATCCGTAAAGACCTGCCGGTCAGGGCGCCAATGGAAGCAGGAGCCGGTCTTGCGCCCCCGATCGGTGGGTTCTTTTTTCAGACCGCCCTTGTTGCGACCCTTTTCAAAGTGAAGATCATAGCGGAAGCCATCGCGGCGGATGGTTGCGTCAAAAAACTCCGAGGCATACTGGGTCGCGCAGGAACCAAGACCGTTCAGACCCAGAGAATACTCATAGTTTTCTCCGTTTTCGCCGTACTTGCCGCCCGCGTACATCTCGCAGAACACCAGTTCCCAGTTATAGCGCTTTTCCTTCTCATTGTAGTCCACGGGACAGCCGCGTCCGAAGTCCTCCACCTCAACGCTGTGATCCTCATAACGGGTCACAATGATCAGATCGCCGTGGCCCTCGCGGGCTTCGTCGATGGCGTTGGAGAGGATCTCAAAAACCGCATGCTTACAGCCTTCCAGATCGTCAGAGCCGAAGATGACCGCGGGGCGCTTACGCACACGCTCCTCACCCTTGAGCATGGAAATACTGGAATTGCCGTACTGTTCCTGTTTTTTCATTGCCATATCAAATACCTGCCAATTTATCCATAAAATATCTGTTATATTATACGCTTTTTCTGCCTGAAAGTCAACATTTGCCAGTCCTTGCAAACCCTCCGATTTTCGCTTGCAATCCTTGTCTGAATGCGCTATAATGTGGACGAACAGGAGGAATCACCATGACCACAAAACAGATCATGCTGATCGTGATGTGTGTGCTGCTGGTTGCAGTTCTCGTCACGGCATGCATTGTTATGAGCAAAGTCAGTGCGCTCTTTGATATGCTGAACGCAACCACCCCGCCCACGGAGCCTTCCGTCCCCACTGATCCCAGCAGTGAACCGACGAATCCGATCACCGATCCCAGCTCCGAGCCAACCTCTGAGCCGACGGAGCCCACCGAACCGCCCGTTACCGGTCCTCATGAGCATAAATTTGTATGGACCACCAACTACAGCCCCACCTGCACCGGCATGGGCTACACCCTTTATACCTGCGAGTGCGGCAAAACCAACACCACCAACTTCAAGGATCCACTGGGTCACGAATACGGTGAGCCTGAGGTTTTCGAGCTGACCTGCGAGCAGGACGGCTATACCCTGATGGTCTGCCAGCGCTGCAATGTGGAAGAGCGCCGCAACGAGCAGATCGCGCCCGGACACGACTATCAGTTTGCCGGTGTCGTCGCACCCTCCTGCACCGCAGTGGGCTATGACGCATATATCTGTACCCGCTGCAACGATGTGAGAAAAGAAAACGTTGTTGATGCGCTGGAGCACACCTTCGGCGAATGGACTCCCATCGAGGGCACCGATCGGGAAGCACGTACCTGCTCCGCTTGTGAAACAACGGAGCTGCGCAGCATCGGCGGCGAAGCCGATCTGACCATCCGCAAGACACGCAACGACGAAAACCCCGATTGGACTCATTACGTGATCACCCTCACCCATCTGCAGGATGAAACAACTGTCACATTTGATATTTACATCGGTCTGGAAGACCGGGACATCACCTATGTCTACAGCAACGAGAGTTTTGAGATCCTCTGCTCCCTCAACGGCGAGCCGCTGCGTTTCACCCTTTCTGCGGAAGAATCCGCCGTCCTGACAGTCGATGCCAACGGCGAAAAGACCGACGAAGCACCCAAGGACGAGCCTGACGAGCCGGAACCTACTGATCCTACCGATCCTACCGAACCTTCTGATCCCACAGACCCGACCGAGGAAACCGAACCTTCTGACCCCACGGAAGAAACCGATCCGACAGAAGAAGAAAACGAATAAGCGAAGAGCCTGCTGCCAAGCGCAGCAGGCTCTTTTATTGATCCGATTTTGCCGCTTTGCGGTACTGCAGCGGTGTCATGCCGTAGCGCTTTTTGAAAAGCGCGTAGAAATAATTGTCCGAACCAAGCTGCAGCAGGGATGCGACCTGCGCC
>JAZNNV010000246.1:0-4582 GCA_045580465.1 Faecousia sp. | reverse complement strand
ATACGAATGTATTCCACGGTTCCACCCTGGTTGCTCTTAAATATAGAGCCACTCATTGACGCTTTAACGGGCGCACCCGACCAATTATTTCCAACCGGTGGCTCGGAAGTGGTGACATGCGGGAAAAGCACGCAGGATCCTCACAGCAAACGGATCCCTCTCTGAGCGGTTTTCAGGCAGTTATGTCTTCGTCACAGCCTTTTCATACACCGAAAATTTATCACAGAAAGGGCAGTTTGTCAATCCCTGACAAAGAAAAAAGGGTTTAGCGCAACGATTTTACCTTGTGCAAGAGGGAAATAACGTCCGTAACAGTTGGTTACGAAATGATACTTTTTTAATTAACAAAATGTCATCAATTCACAAGATATTGTGGTAAAAGCAGGGGAAACGATCTATATTTTGTTACTGAGTTAACATAAAATTTATGCAACGAATTTTGAAAAAAGTTGTCCGTTGGGGTGAAATGCATGAAAATGCTTGACTTTTTCGAAAAAAATGTTATAATACACCCGTGTTGCCCAACATAGAATCAAAATGTAACCATTTGATACCACTTGTTTTTACAACAAAGATACACTTCAATTTCCCGAAAGGAGGACACGGTCTATGCTTGAATACAATCGTTTTGCCGGCAAGAAGATAACACTTCCCATGCGGATCGCACTGCTGCTGTTGCCGTTGGTGTGCATCGTTCTTCTGCTGACGCAAACTGCATTCGCAAAGAATACATATCTGATTAACGATGGCGGCCGTGTGGTGATCCATACCACTTATGCAACTGACCCCGCTGAGGTACTTGATGAGGCAGGTCTGACTCTGGAGGCTGACGATACCTTCGTCACCCAGCCCGGCATTGGCGTTTCCGAGATCACGATCCAGCGCAAGCAGGTCATTACCATCCTGCACGCCGGTCAGACTCTGGAGGTTACCAGCTACGGCGAGTCTGTTGAGTCCCTGCTGGAGCGTCTTTCTCTCATCTTGACGCCTGAAGATCAGGTTTCCGTTGCACTGGATACCCACACCTATGACGGCATGTCCATTACCATTTCCCGCAGCGTGCAGATGGAGGAGACCTACACCACCCTGATCCCCTTTGAAACCATCTATTGCTATGATCCCTCCCTTGCTGATGGCGAGGAAAAGGTCCTGACCGAGGGCATTGATGGTCAGCTGCAGTGCACCGCTACTGTTACTTATCTTGACGGCGTGGAAGTCAACCGCATCGTTCTTTCCCAGAACGTTGTCCGTCAGCCCGTGAACGCAGTGGTCGCTGTGGGTACTTATCTGGAGCAGGAAGCTCCCGAAACCGAGCCTACTGAGCCTCCCACAGAGCCTCCCACGCAGGCGCCCACTCAGGCTCCCACCCAGCCCAAGCCGGAATTTACCGGCAAGCCGATCATTGAGGACGGCATGATCATCACTCCCGATGGCGAAGTGCTGACCTACACCCACTCCAAGGTGATGAAGGCAACCGCCTACAACAATCAGGACCCCGGCTGCACCATCTATACCGCCATCGGCACCCTGTGCCGTGTCGGCGCTATTGCAGTTGACCCCACAGTCATTCCCTACGGCACCCGGATGTACATCGTTTCCAACGATGGCAAGTACATCTATGGCATCGCTGTTGCAGAGGACTGCGGCAAGTCCATCAAGGGTGACCGCATCGACCTGTATTTTGACACCACCGATGAGTGCTGGGATTTCGGTATCCGTAACTGCACCGTCTATTTCCTCGGATAAATAGTTGCAAATCCGCCTTTCTTTTGGTATACTAGCCGAAAGAAAGGCGGTATTTTTATGCTCAATGTTTGCGATATTCAAGTGATGAAGCCGCTGCTTGCGGAGCATGGCTTTCACTTTTCAAAAGCAAAGGGTCAGAATTTTCTGATCGCGTCATGGGTCCCGGAGAACATTGCCATCGAATCCGGCGTGGATGAGAACACCGGCGTGCTGGAAATCGGACCCGGCATCGGTCCTTTGACCCAGCAGCTTTGCTTGCACGCAGGCAAGGTCTGTGCGGTAGAGCTGGACCAGCGTCTGAAGCCGATTCTTGAAAAGACGGTGGGGGAGTTTGACAATCTGGAGATCATCTGGGATGATGTGCTGAAGCAGGATGTGGCGGCATTGGTTAGAGAAAAGTTCGCAGGTCTTCGCCCTGCGGCATGTGCCAATTTGCCATACTACATCACTTCACCGATCCTTTCGGCGTTGCTGGAAGCGGAGTGCTTTGATCAGGTGACGGTCATGGTGCAAAAGGAGGTTGCTGTGCGTATCGCCGCCCAGCCGGGAAGTGCCGACTACAGCGCTTTTACCATCTTCTGCCAGTACTATGCCGAGCCGGAGCTGCTGTTTGATGTGCCTGCCCATTGCTTTATGCCCCAGCCGAAGGTGACATCTGCTGTGATCACCCTGCGGGTACGCAAGGAGCGCCCATGGCAGATCGACGATCAGGATATTTTCTTCCGCACGGTGCGCGCCAGCTTTGCCATGCGCCGCAAGAAGCTGAGCAACGGTCTGACCGCCGGCTTCCCCAAGCTTGGCAAAACCGGCGCGGCAGAAGTGATCGCCGAATGCGGCTTTGATGAAAACGTCCGGGGCGAGACACTGGGCATCGCTGAATTTGCGAAGCTTGCCAATGCAATTGCGGCACGGTTGAAATGAGAACGACCCCGACAGAAATCTGTCGGGGCGTTTTGTATCAGACAGTAAACTGTTCTTCCTCGGGCAGTTCGATGCGGATCTTTTCGGCAAGGCGGATGTCTCGTGACGAAGCGCCAATGAGAATTTCAAAATCGCCGTTTTCCACGAACCAGTCGTGGGTGGTGGGATTGTAGTAAGCGAAGCTGCGCTTGTTCAGGGGAATCGTTATCCGGTAGCTTTCGCCGGCGGCAAGCTCGACTTTATCGAAGCCCCGAAGCTCCTTGTATGGTCTGCTGACGTAGCTGAACACATCCCGGACATACAGCTGACAGATCTCCTTGCCGTCTACGTCGGAAGTGTTTTTAACAGTGAAGCTGACCTTGTAGTCCAGCTCCGACTGCTTGGTGATTTCCAGATCGGAGTATTCAAAGCTTGCATAGGATAATCCGTGACCGAAGGGGAAAGCCACATCCAGCTGGGCGGAATCGTAATAACGGTAGCCCACAAACACGCCATCGCTGTAACGCTCGTAGAAGCCATTGCCCAGATAATCTCCGGCATAGGTGTCCTCAAGGCAAATGGGGAAGGTTTCAGCCAGCTTGCCGGAGGGGTTGACCTTTCCGGTAAGCACATCTGCGATGGCCTCCTGAGCAGATTCGCCCACAAAAGGTGCATAAACCAACGCTTTAACTTTGTCGATCCAAGCGGAAACATCGATGGAGCTGCCGGATTCCAGCACGACTACCAGATTGTCCGTTGCTTCCGCAGTGTGCAGGATCACATGCTCCACCACAGGCGGGAGCTTGAGGGAGGTTCTCTCCCACATTTCGGATTCGATGTTCTTGTCGGTGCCGACGGTCAGAACAGTGACATCAGCATCATAGGCCGCTTCGTAAATGCGGTTGATGTGGAAGGAGAAACCCCTGCAGTCCATGACGGCTTCGGTTTCGATCATCTGTGCGGCATTACTCAACCGCGCACCGATTTCCGCAGCAAGCGACCTCTGGGCAAAGGCGCTGATGGAGTGAGCAGAACCGCCGCCGGTGGTGGCTGGGGCATCCTTGAAGATGCCGTCCACATGAATCCTGCCGCCCTTGAGGGGCAGGATGCAGTCTTCGTTTTTCAGCAGAACGATGCACTCCCGGGCAATCTTCCGTGCAGCGGCATGGCGCTCTTCCGGAGTGAGGATGGCCTTTTTCGGCTGCGATGTTGCCTTTTCCACCAGCTCCAGCACACGCAGGACGCATTCGTCAATCTCAGATTCGGTGATCAGACCCTTGTCGTAAGCTTCCCGGAGCTTGGATGCAAAGTTTTTGTCGTGGGGCATGGTCAGATCTACCGCCGCCTTGACAGAACGCCACGGGGTATGGGTTGCACCCCAGTCGGACACCACAACGCCCTCAAAGCCCAGTCTGTCCCGGAGGATATCCTTGAGCAGGTAGCGGCTTTCGGAGGCGTAGACACCATTGATGCGGTTGTAGGAGCACATGACTGTCCAAGGCTTTGCTTCAATGGCCTTTTCAAAGGCGGGGAAATAAATCTCAAACAGAGCACGCTCGTCCACTTCGCTGGATTGGGCAATGCGGTTGGTCTCCCGGTTGTTGCAACAGAAATGTTTGAGAGAAGTGCCGATACCACGGGACTGCACACCTTCAATGAATGCCTTGGCAATTTCACCTGCCAAAAGGGGATCTTCAGACAGATATTCAAAGTTTCTGCCGCACAGAGGGGTTCTTTTGATATTGACACCAGGTGCAAGCAGCACGTCCACGTCCCGCTCGCAGCAGTCGTCGCCCATGACTTCGCCATTCAGCCGGGAAAGCTCCCGGTTCCAGCTGGATGCCACTGCCACGGGGGCGGGCATCAGGGTGGTGGGATTGGTGGTGCCAAATTCAGTGACCACATGACGCAGACCGCAGGGACCATCCTGCATGAT
>JAZNNV010000245.1:0-28336 GCA_045580465.1 Faecousia sp. | reverse complement strand
AAGATGAAGGACGGCGTGATCCTGCTGAACTTCGCCCGGGATGCACTGGTGGACGATGATGCGCTGGAGGAAGCACTGAAAGCCGGTAAGGTCAAGCGTTATGTGACTGACTTCCCCAATGACCGCACCGCCGGGATGGATGGTGTCATCGCGATTCCCCACCTTGGCGCATCTACTGAAGAATCGGAAGATAACTGTGCAAAAATGGCGGTCAAGCAGCTGCAGAACTATTTACAAAACGGCAATATCGTCAATTCCGTCAATTTCCCCAACTGTGATCTGGGCATCTGCAGCAAGGAAAGCAGAGTGACGATCCTGCACCGCAATATCCCCAACTCCCTGAGCCGTTTCACCTCTACCCTATCCAAAGAGAACATCAACATCTCCGACCTGATGAACCGCAGCCGCGGCGAATTTGCATATACCATGCTCGATCTTGATCACAAGGCATCCCCCACACTGATCGAGGAGCTGAAGCATATCGAAGGTGTCCTGCGTGTACGTGTCATTAAATGAGAAAAACCTCCGACAGTTCAATCTGCCGGAGGTTTCCTTTATTTTGCTTTAAGAATCTTACGTCGGAACAGGAACAAGAGAACGCTCACACCTGCCAAAACAGCAGCCACGATCACTGCGATGAAAACAACGCTATTGTCGCTATCGTTATCTGCATCGTCCATGTCCTCAGGCGGTTCTGTGGACACAATCGGACCTGTAGCCTCTGTGGGAGTTGTGGTCTCGATGGGCTCGGAGGGCTGTGTTTCTTCTGTCGGGTCGGCAGGCGCGACCGGGTCAGAGGGTGCTGTAGTCTCTGTCGGATCGGCGGGAGCGGACGGCTCGGTGGATTCCTCAGTTGCAGAGGGTTCAGTAGGCTGTTCGGGAACAGAGGGCTCTGTCGGCTGTTCGGGAACAGAGGGCTCTGTCGGCTGTTCAGGAACGGAAGGTTCTGTAGGTTCATTATGAACGGCATCCTTCAGCACAATTTCAGACGTGCCGGAGGTGATCACAAACGTCGCCATACCGTTCGAAATCTCTGCTTCCGAATTCTTTCCGTTGATGAAGACGTCGTAATCGCCTTCACCGATATAGAGTCTGACGATCTGCGATGATGCAGAATCAACGGTCCATCCCTTCGTATCTGCAACAATGTTCAGAGGTGTTTGGCAATTGAACAGAATTTCTCCATTGTAGGAAAGCATTGTCGCGCGTGTTGCGGCATAGCCTTCGCAGATCGCGTCTCCGCCCATGCCGAGCAGCGAAGCCTGCTGTGCATCCGTATTCAGCGCGCCTGCGGTGACTCTGCCGTTCGTACGGTTGAACAACACAAAGTCTTCCAGCTCACCTGCATAATTGATCACAGCGGCAAGGACATCCGTGGTATCGTATTTCTCCGCGACCTTGACAGCGTTGTCAATGCTCAGAACGACCATGAACTGGTGCGCCTTCGTTGCCGCGCTTGTTGCAACCAGCGTATGACCGGCGAGGAACTGCTTGTTGTCCTCATCTTTACCGTAGTGCAGCTGGTCGGAGATCGATAGCTTATCATTGTCAACAAAGGTCAGGTTGACCTGATGCCCGGACACTGTCATGGTCACATTGTTGCCGTAGCTGCTACTGCCACTGCCGACGGCAACCCCGTCCACAGAAAAAACGTCACGGTCACCGTTATACATTTGCCAGCCATATGTATTATTCTTCGACGATGCCAGATCATCGATCAGAATATAATATGCCTTTTCCTTGTGATTGATCTGGATCGCATGGCGGTCAAACCTCGTCAGAACACCGCTGCCATAGGCGCGGGGAGCAGATCCGATGATATAGCCATAGCTTTGATTGTCAAAGACCTTCTGCATTGAGCCCATTCCCTTAACTGTCTGGCTGCTGCCATTGACCAGAATGGTGCTGTGACCGGTCTTTTGCCAGAAGGTGCGGTTTTTGTAGTAATAGCTTCCGACACCGGGATCTTTCAGTAGCCACGTGCCGCCGATTGCAAGCTGAATGGAGTTCTGATCCCAGTGATTGTGGCCCATTTGCGAATTATTGGCAAGCAATGTCAGGAGCATATCACCACTTGCAAAGCCGGTGCGGAGTCCGCCATATCCAATCGGATCGACTACCGAAACATAATCTGTCGGCATTTCCACTGCCGGTGTGGGATCCAGATAGACCAGATTCAGCCATGCAGAACCAAGCCCTCCGGCTTTTGTCATAAAGTAACCTGCCAAGCCGTCACCCACATTTTTGCTGATGATCGCCATGGGCAGCTTCATGTAGGAGCTCACATTCGCATCCGAGTAATTGGGATGGGTCATCGTGCCGGATGCCGAAAACTGCACCGTCCAGTACGGAAGCATATCGGACATCAACGGATGATCGAACAAAACGTCCAGTTCTGTCGCTCTGTACATATGGGCAACACCGGGCAGGAAGTATTCCAAACCAAAGCTCGTGTAGTAATGACCTTCCGTATTGCCGGAATATGCGTAGTTATCGTATGCCGTTTCGACACAGTACAGCGCCAGATCCACATAGGGTTTGAGCTGCGCATAATTATCCTCATTGATGATCGCGGCACAGCCGGTCAACAGACCGCCTATATACATCATATTGCCATTGGTCATGCTTTTGGCATCTACTGCATTACTGACCGGCTTCAGACCTTTTTCAATAATGGCAGTTTCAATGATTTTCTTCTCATCCTGCGTCAGCTGATCGTAGCAAAGATCATATACAGCCGCAACACCTTGGGTCGCCCATGCGCAGCAGGCATCCGCCGTCCAAACGCCATTTGTATAGGTATAGAGCCAGTTCCAGTCACCCCACCACTTCCATTGACTCATTTCAACTGCGTAGCGGATGGCAAGGTCGGAATACATGGTGTCACCGGTCAACGCATAAGCCAATGAGAGAGTCTCCATTCTGGTTTTCATTGAGCCGGTAAGCAGACAACCGAACCCCAGATACGGCTTTTCAACAAGGGTTCCATTGGAACTGGTGCTTGCCTGAATGTACATTGGGCGATAGGATGGATCGTTGGGGTCTTTCAGGTGCGGATAGACCTCGAAGGAAACAGAGGTGCCGTAGTTGGAATTCTGCCGAACCGTTGTCTCGATCAGGTAATTTTGCGCCATGCACAGAAGATTATCCAGCTGTCCCTTCCACGAAAAGCCGTAAACTGTCTTCGTAGGATCTTTGGTCAGCTTTTTCATTTCCGCAAGCTCGTCAGTATTGAAGTACAGGCACGGGTGCTGATCGGGGAAGTCTGTGACCGTTGGAGCGATGTAATCCTTCGGAACGGTCGGCTGAGTATAATTGGGAATGGTCGGATCGTTGACCGGTCCCAGTGGTGGCAGAGAAGGCGTTGTGGTCTCCGGCGGTTGAACAACCGGTCCATCGGGACCGCCGGTCTTTACCAGAGAAATATCGTCAACAAAGCAGCCCATATTTTTGCCTGCGCTGATATATAGGCGTATGGCAGCGCCGGTAGCATAGTCCGGGATCGTCACATCCATCGAAAACTCCTGCCACTGATCTTTAGGCTTGACGCTGATCGATTTAGCGTCCAGCTTTCCCTCCTTATTATACCACATAACGAATGCAGTGAAGTTGGGATTCCATCCGGCAGACGGTTCAACAGAACGATCGATCATTGCGCGCAGTGTAAGGCGATATTGGCCATTGGGTACAATACCAAACCAATCGCTGTCCACTTCCAGATAGCTCGTGCCCATGTTCTTCATGCTGAAAACGCGGGTGTTGTTCCCTTGCGCCCCGGACACAACGAAGGCACAGCTCATGGTAGGCGCATTGACATTCCAATTTAGCGGGCGCATCGAATCTGCTTCAAAATCACCGTTGGTTAGAATATTGTCAGCTGCTGCATTGACGTACAGCGCTGTTCCGTATAATCCCGTGGGCAGCAGACCCAAAAGGATCGCCAAACAAAGGATCATCGCAAGTCTGCTGGTATGTTTTCTTTCTCTAAACATTTCCCTGCCTCCTGAGTAGATAAGAGTCAGTCGGTTATTTTACTCGATAATATAAGCACTGACGATTTCGCCGTAATAGGCAATATGGTAGTCACGAACACCGTCCACTGCGGGATAATAACGGTCAAGAATCGACTGAGGCAGACCATCTGTCGGCTGCGGATTGCGGTAAACCACCTTACATTCCAAGGTCAGCGGCAGCTCCCGTATGCCGGGAACGCTGATATTCACGGGTTCTTCCGTATGCAGACCAAGCTGCGCAAACTTATCCATATCACGGCCGGATTTTGTACCGCAAAAGCCGAGAATTTTGCTGTCAAACTCCCCCACGGGGCAGTTGATCGTAAATTCAGGATTCTTGTCGAGAAGCTCTCTTGTGTAGCGGCTTTCACGTACGTAAGCAACAAACATGGGTCTTCCCCACTCAATGCCGATCGTACCCCAGCCGATGGTCATGGTATTGACAACATCATCTGCCTTTGTGGTCAGCAGAATGCCCTTTTTCATGCATTCACCGAACGTACCGGCATAGTCAAAAGGATTTACAAGCTTCTTCATAAATGGACCTCCTTGTTCTGAATGGAACTATCATAACACAATTTCTTGTAGTTTTCTATAGTTTTCAGTAAAATAACACTTTCTTGACGATATCACAAAATCCCGGTATAATATAGACAGAAATTCCAAAGGTGGTGACGACCATGTGGTACCTGATCCCTGCAGCGCTGATTTTGATTTTCCTGATCATCAGCTACGGCTGCTTTCGCAAAAGCTTTTACTCGGCCAATAAAACACCCACGGACCCCTACAAACCAATGCAGGGACCCCAGTATCAGGAAGTCAAAGAGAATATGCACGAAAACACTCGCTTCATGGATGCACATACATATGAAGCTGTGACCATCGCTTCCTTTGACGGAACGAAATTATCCGGTCGCTATTATCATCACAAGGACAACGGCCCGGTGATGATCTTCTTCCATGGCTACCGCAGCGCGGCGCTTCGTGACGGTGCGGGCGGCTTCAGGCTGAACAAAAGGCTTGGTATCAATGTGCTTGCTGTTGATCAGCGCGCTCATGGTCAAAGTGGCGGTCATGTCATTACATTCGGAGTGAAGGAGCAGTATGACTGCCTCTGCTGGGCGAAATATGCAGCGGAGCGCTTTGGCGAGAATACACCGATTATTCTATCAGGTCTCTCCATGGGCGCTGCGACTGTCATTATGGCAACGGCGCTGCCCCTTCCTCCTTCGGTCTGCTGCGTTCTTGCCGATTGTCCCTATTCCTCTCCTAAGGAGATCATTTGTAAGGTTTCCCGGGATCTGGGCTTCCCTGCTTGGTTCTCCTACCCGTTTTTGTGGTTTGGCGCCCGGATATTCGGTGCGTTTGATCTCAGCGCCAGCGGCGCTACTGAGGCTGCTGCGAAGTGTTCCCTGCCAACCTTGATTATGCACGGAGAGGATGACCGGCTTGTTCCGTGCAGTATGGGACGGAAAATCAGCGAAGCGTCGGATGGACATATTCAGGTCGAAACATTCCCCGATGCGGGGCATGGATTAAGTTTCATGATCGATCCCGCCCGTTACGAGAAACATTATACCGATTTTCTTCGTTCTGTTCCTGCGCTATCAAGGCATTTTTCCGAATGTGCCGGCACAGTTGATATTTGACAGCACTCTGTCCTTTTGATATAATAGAACTATCCAATAAACTACAAGGAGGAATTTTCATGAAGAAGACGATTATCACCATCAGCCGTCAGTTTGGCAGCGGTGGACGCACCGTCGGTCGCCTGATTGCCGAAAAGCTTGGGATCCCCTTCTATGACAAGGAGCTTGTTGAAAACATCGCGCTTGAGTCCGGCTTTGCGCCGACCTTCGTGGAAGAACACGGCGAGCACTCCCCCGGCCGCACCCTCCTTTCCTATGCGTTCGCATCCACCGGCGTTCCGGGTGTGATGAACGGACTGTCCACGGCGGACTTCCTCTGGTCCATCCAATGCAGCACCATCCTGCAGATCGCAGATAAGGGTCCCTGCGTGATCGTGGGCAGAAACGCTGATTACATACTGAAGGACCGCGAGGATGCGCTGCACGTATATATCTATGCAGATCTTGACTACCGCGCCGATCGCATCGTTCGGCTTTATGGTGAGTCCGAGAAATCCCCCGTCGCCCGTCTGCAGGAAAAGGACAAGCGCCGCAGCGTGAACTATCATCACTACACCGGCAGAACTTGGGGTGCATCAGAAAACTACGATATTTGCCTGAACACCTCTGTTATCGGTGTTGAGGAAGCGGCTGACATTGTAGTGTCCCTGATCAATAACATGAAATAAGAAAAACGGCATGCCTTTTGGCATGCCGTATCTTTATTGTTTTCCGCGTGTGTTGCTCACAAGGCCCATCGCCATGCAACCGATACCGGCAAGGATGAACAGAACAGACAGCTCTCTGACCCACTGCAACAGCCCCAGCTTTCCCAGATCAAAGAAAAGGATTCGTACGGGGATTGGAATCAGGAACATGAGTCCTGCCAAAAGTCTGCCTGGCAAATAACCGCCGGCAGTCATCACGAGTACAGCGCCCGCCAGAAGATACCAGATGATCGACAAGACGATCTGGGCAGTCCCGCCATTGGCGATGTTTACAAAGATAATACCGACACACTGCACTGCGCCAAAAATCGCATACAGGCCCGGTGCATTCAGGTAAAGACACTTCATGCACACCACAAAAGCAGCCGTTGCCAACACGCCGGACAAAATCGCCGCGATCGCCTCAATCACGGGAACATCCCGCAGCGTTGTGACTGCGAAATAGTAAACAAGGGTAGCAAAAAATCCCAGACCCATAAAAAGCGGGCATGCTTCGATCCACTTGCTCTTAAAATCCACCTGAAAACGGCAGTATTGCTTCAATTTCATATGTTCACCTCAGGACTCAAACTGTTGCTTTTTCCTCGTCGCGGATATGGATGCTGACACCATTGACCTCCACGCTTTCTTCTGCGTTGATAAGAATATACTTCACTCCATCGATCACCCGTGTTTCGATCAGATCGGCACGGTCCGGCGCAATCTTGATGGACACATCCGGGGTCGTGACCTCAATACGCTTTTCGTTAATGATGTTTTTCGGATGCAGATCCGCTTCGTGACCAAAGACCTCATCATAATCAATGCTGAATTTGGCGATCTTACTGTCGCTCACACCGCAGGAAGAAAGCACCTGCGTCACATCCTCCTTGCACACCAGCAGCGGATCGGCGACCTTGCTCTGCTTGTGCATCTCAATGCGCCCGGTCAGATCATCATGAATGGACTGAACCACCTCAAGGCTGCATTGCTCATCCAACGCATTGGCAAGGATCGCTTCAAAGGAGCGCTTCTGTTCAAAAGCAGGCTTCGGGATGGGTGTGCGGAATACGCGCTCAACGAACTCCTCATGGCTGTTTTTGGGGCTGTGGGTGTAATAGAGTGCGCCGTAAATATTTGTTGCCCGGTCGTCAAAGGCAGGAAACAGAAAGCCAAGCTCCGGCGCGCTGACAATGTTGTCAATACCGCTGTCACTGAATTCCTTCTCTTCCGGCGTATAGTGCAGCTTCGATTTTGTCTGCTTCACCGGGCAGACGGAACAAAGGATAAAACGGAAGGTCTCCTCCGAGCGACCGGAATCCTCCTCGTCGTTCTTGCTCTTGAACGGCACATCATAACTGTCGCAGCCAAGCAGGATCAGGTAATTTTGCTTGAGAGATACAGTTTCGATGACTTTTTGATAGAATTCCTGACGAAGCTCTGCATCCTCAAGCCCAGTGCGGCGCAGCTCCATCAGCAGCTTATGCTCAGGGCTGTCCATCACCTGCTGTGTCTTGAACACGATGTCGATCAGGTTCCTGCCGATCGAGCCGGACAAAGCGCGTTTCAGGAGAGCAAAATACTTCTCCCCTTCGTTTTCGCTCATCATGCCGGTGCTTTTGCGAAACTCCGAAATGATCTCCTTGTTATCGTTGACGTAGCAGCAGTAAAGAGATGTCATGTTGCTGCGGTCACGGCGGATATGGCGGCGAATCTCGCCCACTTCCCTGATGTTCATAGTTAACCTCGCTTGTATGTATTGAACACATTATAGCACAGAATTTTGTAAGAAACAATAGGAAAAGTGCGCTGCAGCTGCAGCGCACTTTCAGTTTAATCCTTCAAACATTTTCCGTTTTGAATGAAGTATTCAATGCCCGAGTACAGAGTTGTCAGGACGATTACCGCAATCACCAAACAACCGATCCATGTAATTTGCGGAAATGCCATCCAAACGCACAAGCCGACCATGGTGCTGGCAGTTTTTACCTTGCCGCTCCAGCCTGCCGCGATCACGACGCCCTTTTGCACCGCAATCAGACGAAGTCCCGTGACAGCAAATTCCCGGGTCAGCACCAGCATCAGCGCCCACGCGGGGAACATGCCCCACTGGCAGAACATCAACATTGCGGCAATCACCAGCAGCTTATCCGCCAATGGGTCGAGGAATTTCCCAAGATCTGTGATCTGATTGTGCTTTCTGGCGATACTTCCGTCGATAAAATCCGTAATGCTCGCCACAATAAAGACTGCCAAAGCGATCCACATCCACATGCCAGCCTGACCTTGACTAAGATACATCAAAACCATGTACACAGGGATGAGTGCCACACGCAGCAGTGTAATTTTCGTTGCAGTTGTCACCGATTATTCCTCCACAACAAAGCCGGACAGATCTCCATCGATCAGCCCATCGATCTGCACGTTTACAAATGTACCCTCGGACAGATCATCATCGGAAGCCAGCCAGACCCTGCCGTCAATATCCGGCGAATCGGCATAGGTTCTGCCGAAATACTGTTCAAATTCTTCATCATAGCCATCAACAAGCACCTCGATGGTCTTGCCGAGCATCGCCTGTGCGTAGTCGTCCATGATCGCAGATTGAATGGTTTCCACCATTTCCGCTCTTGCCTGCGCGACAGAAGCATCGGGATGCTCCATTTCGGCGGCAGGCGTACCATCCTCGGGAGAGAACGGGAACGCGCCAACACGTTCCAGACGCTGTTCCTTCAGGAATTCGCACAGCTCCTCAAATTCTGCCTCGCCCTCGCCGGGAAGTCCCGTGATGATGCTGGTGCGTAGCACCAAGCCTGGGATACGTGCCCGTAGCTTGGCGAACAGCTCCTTCAGAAACGCTCCGTCACCGCGGCGGTTCATCAGCTTCAGGGTCTTGCTGTTGCAGTGCTGCATGGGAATGTCCAAGTACTTCAGGATCTTCGGCTCACGTGCCATCACATCGATCAGCTCATCGTCGATCTCATCGGGATAGACATAGTGGATGCGGATCCAATGCAGCCCATCAATTTGGCACAAATTGCGAAGCAGCTCAGGAAGCAGGCGCTTGTGTCCGGGCAGATCCGTGCCGTAACGGCTGGTATCCTGCGCGACCACGATCAATTCCTTGACACCGCTGGCAGCAAGCAGACGCGCTTCATAGAGGATATCGTCCATCTGACGGCTGCGGAACTTGCCGCGAAGATATGGAATAATGCAGTAGCTGCAGCGATTATCGCAGCCCTCCGCGATCTTGATAAATGCATAGTGTTCGGGAGTGGTAAGAATGCGACCGGTCTCCTGCTCAGGTGCATCGATAGAGCCAAAATCACGGACGAAATTTCCGTCCAGCAGCGCTTCGATAGCAGGAACAATCTCTGTATAGCTGCCGGTACCGAGAATGCCGTCCACCTCAGGCAGCTGCTCCAGGATCTCATCCTGATACCGCTGAGATAGGCAGCCGGTGACAAGGATCTTACCAACCAAGCCCTCCGCCTTCAGCGCTGCTGCCTGCAGAATAAAGTCGATCGCCTCAGATTTTGCAGAATCGATAAAGCCGCAGGTGTTGATCACGACCACATCGCTTCCCACAATATCCGCCTTAACCATATGTCCTGCCTCCTGCACCCGATACATCATGCGCTCGCAGTCGACCTGATTTTTGGCACATCCAAGGGAAATAAAACCAATATTTGCCATGTTAATCCTCCGGGAAATCCCCGCAATCAAATTGGAATTGATCCAATGCCCGTCTGACCTGCCCGTAGGAATGACCACGGCGTAAAAGTGCGTCGACAGCTCGCTTTACATCCTTATCTGTCGATTCCGCATCGAGACGGGCACGCAGAAAAGCGATGATCTTTTCCTGCTGATCGGGATAGTCAGCCAGGGCATCAGCCCAAAGCTCACGAGGAATGCGTTTTTCATAAAGTGCCTGCTTGGCGCGGGCAAGTCCGTAGCCCTTTGCGATGCATTGGGATACGATCTGCTGTGCTGTTTTGGAATCATCCAGCAAGGACAGCTCCTCCATCCACGAAACCGCAGCTTCCGCATCCTCAGCAGTCTCCCCTTTATGGATCAGCCGTTGGGTCAGATCCCGCTTAGAAACGCTGGTAGCGGCAACAATTCGCACTGCGCGCATTTTCGCAGACATCTCCCCTGCCGCATCACAAAGCTTCCCATATTCCTCTTGGGACAGCTCCATACCGGTATACAAACCGAAATCCTCAACGGTCTGCCGGTAAAGACGCATAACCTTGCCATCCTCAAAGACAACCCGGTATCTGCCCGTGCGGTCGGGAGTGCTTGAAAAGGAATCAATCCTCATCGTCAAAATCATCGGCGCTGATCGCAATGGGACGCTCCGCAGCCTTTGCCGCAGCCTTGGGCTGTACAGTGCTGTTCTTCAGCAGATTCTCACGTACCTGCGCCTCGACCTTTTCCGCGATCTCAGGATTTGCCATCAGGTAATCCTTGACGGAATTGACACCCTGACCGATGCGCTCGTCACCCATGCTGAACCAGCTGCCGCTCTTCTGGACAATGTCCATCTGGACTGCCAGATCCACAAGCTCGCCCCATTTGCTGATGCCCTGACCGTAAAGAATGTCAAAGTGTGCCTCACGGAACGGAGGTGCGACCTTGTTCTTGACGACCTTGACACGGGTCTTGTTGCCGACCACATTGCTGCCTTCCTTGATGGATTCGACACGGCGCACATCCAGTCGGACGGAAGAATAAAACTTCAGCGCGTTGCCGCCGGTGGTGGTCTCGGGGTTTCCGTACATCACACCGATCTTCATACGCAGCTGGTTGATAAAGATGACGACACAATTGGTCTTGGAGATGGTGCCTGCCAGCTTACGCAGCGCCTGAGACATCAGTCTTGCCTGCAGACCCACAAAAGTGTCACCCATCTCACCCTCGATCTCCTGCTTGGGAACAAGTGCCGCAACGGAGTCAACGACAACGGCATCCACCGCGCCGGAGCGTACCAGAGCGTCGGTGATCTCCAGTGCTTGCTCGCCGGTATCGGGCTGGGAAACCAGCAGGTTATCAATGTCAACGCCCAGAGCAGCTGCATACACGGGATCAAGGGCATGCTCAGCGTCTACGAAGGCGACTTCGCCGCCCATCTTCTGCGCTTCTGCCAGAATGTGCAGCGCCAGCGTGGTCTTGCCGGAGGATTCCGGTCCGTAGATCTCAATAATACGACCCTTGGGGACACCACCGATGCCAAGAGCGGCATCCAGTGCCAAAGAGCCGGTGGGGATCGCATCCACATTCATCTCGGGTCGATCGCCCAGACGCATGACAGTACCCTTACCAAAGCTCTTGTCGATCTGCGCAAGAGCGGTCTGCAATGCCTTTTTCTTATCTGATGCGGGAGTCGGTGCTTCGTAAGCTGTTTTCTTTGTAGCCATTTTAATCTTCCTTCCTGCCGAACTGAGCGATAACCGCCCGTTCTCTGTCGTTATAATCTCTGGTCCGTTCCAGTATGGTGTACCCGTTCATTTCCAGAATTTCGCAGACATCATCGCCCTGCGTATCGCCGAATTCAAAACAAAGGAATCCGCCGGGTTTTAATGCTGCTGCGTAATTCTGCGCGATATTTCTGTAGAAGATCAGTCCGTCATCGCCGCCGTGAAGCGCCAGCTCCGGCTCAAAATCCCGGACACTTGATGGCAGCTCCAGCATCTCCTGGGAGGTGATGTAGGGCGGATTGGAGACAATCAAATCAAATTTCCCCAAAAATGCAGAGGGCTTTCCCAGTGCGTCAGCCTGAATACAGGAAACGCGCCCGGATAAATGGTTCAGGGAAATGTTCTTTTTTGCAACTGCAAGGGCTTCTTTTGAGATGTCAGCGAGGGTCACTCTCGCGTCCTTGACACGGCTTGCAACCGCAAGTCCGATGCAGCCGGAGCCGGTGCAAAGGTCGAGGATCCGCGGATCTTTTCCGAGGAACAATGACTGCTGGATCGCTAGGGTCGCAACTGCGCAGGTGTCATCCCGCGGAATAAGAACATTGCGATCAACGTAGAGCTTCAGCCCGTAAAACTCCCACTCGCCAAGAATATATGCCAGCGGCTCGCCCTTGATAGCACGCTCTGTTAAATTTTTAACGGACTCGCAGATCGCTTCAGATGCGTAGAGATCTCTATCCGCAAGGATCTGTTCGTGAGTTTTATTGGATGCGTGACAGACAATCTGCCGCGCCAGCATGCCGGCGTACTGCATTTCCTCTGTACGCATAATGGCTTTGCGGGCATCCAAATAAAGCTGAGAATAGGTTTTTACCAACAGTCAGCACCCGCTTCCTCGGGAATGACTGCCTCAAGTGACGCAATTGCCACCTCGATCATCTCATCATCCGGCTCATTGGTGGTGAAATTCTGCAGCCACATACCGGGAGCAGTCAGGATCTTTGTAAACCAGTTGTCATGACGACCTGCCCAGCGATTGATCTCATAAGTAACCGCCACTACCAGCGGCAGCAGGAGAAGCTTGAAAACGATCATGATGATGCGGTACAGAACGCCGCCCTTCATCGCCGCAAGGCTCGGGATCAGCGCCAGCAGCAGCGAAGATGCCACCGAGAACAGCAGAATGGAAATGACCATGACCACAAGCAGGAAGCTTGTGCCGCAACGGGGATGGAGTCTGGTCTGCTCACGGACATTTTCAACAGTCAGCTCAAGACCCGCTTCGTAGCATCGGATCGTCTTATGTTCTGCGCCATGATAGGCAAAGACACGCTTCATTTCCTTCATACGGGAAACCAGCAGCATATAGACCATAAAAATGATCATACGCACAAGACCCTCAACGAGGTTCAAAAGCAGCGTGCTGTGGATCCACTGATCGAAGAAGCTGCCGATCACCATCGGAAGCAAGAAAAACAGAACAATGGAAAGGCCTAAACCCAAAAATACCGAAATATTGATCAGAACCTTCTGGAAACGCTCATTTCCCAACTTTTTCTCCAGCCACAAATCGAATTTTGAAGGGATTTCCTGATCATCCTCCGGCGCAAGGTCGGCAGAGCGCATCAGCGCCTTGACACCAACCACCTGAGAATCGAAGAAATTGACCGGCCCGCGGATGAGAGGCCATGTCAGGATCGATTTTTTAGGTCGCACCTTTCTGGGTGTGATCTCAACCTTGATCTCGCCATTGGTGCGCACAGCAACCGCGTCCTTTTCGGGACCGCGCATCATAATGCCCTCCATCAAAGCCTGACCGCCGATGGTGGTCTTAAACTGATTGCAGCACTGCTGCTCGTTGTTGTTACTCATAGCAAACCTTCCTTACTGAACTGTGGGCAGACACACTGTCACAAGTGTGCCACCACCCTCAGCATTTTCAAGTGTGAGTGTACCACGGTGCATCGCAATGATCTCCTCGCAGACCGCCAAACCGATGCCGGTTCCGCGGGCTTTGGAGCTGCCCTTGTAGAACTTCTTTTTAACCAGCGGAAGTTCGTCCTCCGGAATGCCGGGACCGTAGTCACGGATGCGTACCACAATGATATCATCCTCAAGGGACATGGAAGCATCAATGCGCTTTCCTTCACCGCCATGCTTGGCAGCATTGTCGAGAATATTGAGGAAGACTTGACGCAGGCGCTCCGGGTCGCAGGGAATCTCGGGAATATCATCATCGTTATCCAGATACTCAAGGACGATTCCGTCCTGCGACAGACGGCTGGAATACATATAGACCGTATCTTCAAATTCACCGCGGATGTCGGTTTCACGAATATTCAGAGTCATACGATCGTCCTGAATACGGGTGAAATCCAGCAGCTGCACAACCATTTCCGTCAGACGCTTGGTTTCACGGGAGATGATCCGCATGCCGCGCTCCGTATCAGGATTCAGGGTGTCATCAGCAAGAATGGTCTCTGTCCAGCCGGCGACCGCCGTCAACGGCGTGCGCAGCTCCTGGGACAGTGAGGAGATAAAGTCACGCTGAATGACCTCGTTGCGGTTGATTTGAACTGACATTTCATTGATCGTCTGCGCCAGTTCACCGATCTCATCATCGTATTTCGCCTGAATCTGAATGCCGTAGCTACCGCTTGCAATGCGCTTCGACTTGTCAATGATGTCATCCATCGGGACGAGGATCGAGCGAATATAGTAGTTGCTGCTGACCAGAACGATCGTCAAAACCACGGCGAGCGCTACCAGTGACAGCATGCAGATCGTCATTACCTGCCGGTCGATCAGCTTTGTGGAGCTTACATAGCGCAGCACACCAACCACTTCACCATTGCTGTAAATCATCGGGCAAGAAACCGCAATGATCCGCTCTCCGCTGGCAGGGTCAATGCCGTTAAAGGGCTCGATCTTGAGTGTGCTGATCGCCAGATGAATATCGGGTGTTGTGGGCGACGGACCAGGCCACGAGCCATAGGATGAAGCAACAAGCTGACCCTCAGCATCGATGAATTGAAGTTCAATGGTATTCTTTTGTTCAAAGGTCTTCGCGTAATCCACGCAGGATTGGTAGTACTCCTTATAGCTCTGATTGACGTAGCTTCCGAAGAACGCTGTCATCGTCTGCGCCCGATATTCCAGATCAGAGGTCATGCCGGAGTAGTAATAGGCAGAGAAAACCATGGTCACGATCAGCACGCAGATCAGTCCGAGCACAGACAAAATGCCAACGGTGTTGATCAGCCAACGTTTTCGCAGTCCACCGATTTTTTTCATGTAATGTTTACCTCACAAAAGGTTTATGCGCCCCACTTGTAGCCAAAGCCCCAGACTGTTGTAATGTAAACGGGGTTGGCGGTATCATCCTCGATCTTAATACGCAATCTGCGGATATTGACATCGACGATTTTCAGCTCGCCCTCGTATTCCCTGCCCCAGACCGCAGAAAGAATTTCCTCTCTGGCAAGGGCGCGACCGGGGTTTTGCATAAAGAGCTTGACGATGGCGTATTCCACCTGCGTCAGGCGGATGCGTACGCCGTTCTTCTCAAGGGTGTGGTTCAGGGTGTTCATCACGAACGGACCCTGCGCCAAGACATCAGGAGCAGCGGTACTTTCGCCACCCAGACGGCGGAAGAGCGCGTCGATACGTGCCGTAAGCTCCGCCGGAGAGAACGGCTTGGTGACGTAGTCGTCCGCGCCGGTCATCAAGCCGGTGACCTTATCCATCTCCTGCGTTCTGGCAGTAAGCATGATGACACCCATCTGCTTGTTCGTTGCGCGAATACGGCGACAGACCTCAAAACCATCCATATCCGGCAGCATAATGTCAAGGATCGCAACACCGATGTCAGGGTACTGTGCCAGCTTGTCCAGTGCCTCCTGACCGGTGCCCGCTTCGATGACATCGTAACCGGCACGCTTGAGATTGATAACAACAAAACTGCGGATATTCAGTTCGTCTTCCATGATCAATACTTTTTTCATAGGAATCTCCTTAGGTTGCGCTGTTCTTCCAATCCTGAACGATCAGATGAAAGCTATTAATGAGTGAATCTTTGGAAATATTATAGGCTGCCGACTCCACACCAAGGTGTGCGGCATAGACTGTGGTTTCCGTTCGGTGCAGGACAAAGCGATTATCAGCAACGCCCTGCTCTTCACGCTGATGACCAGTAAATACGTAGACGGTAATCAATTCCGCCTGCGTTCCATCCTCCTTTTGAATGGAAAACACATAGCTGTTGCCCCGTTGATCGACCATCAAATTACTGACGATCTTCTTATTCAGCTCCAGAAACCAACCGCCAAGATAGTTGTGGTAGGTATACATCTTGTCCACAACATTGCCGCTGGGCCGCATGGCATACCAACGGATCAGGTACTGTTCCTCCTGAGAACCGGCGGAGGTTGATTGCATGGGGATCAGGCTCGGCAGCTCCAGAACGCCGTCGCTGTCAATATCATCCGCATAGACATAGTAGTTACGAAGGGTCTCGACCGTCGTGCCGGATTCGTTGGAAAGCGTAACATTGATAAATTCCTTATCAACGACTGCAAAAACGTCGGTGATGATCGCTGAACCGTCCACATCACTTGCAACATATACTGCAGGAGAGCCGCCGCTGAGTTTGCTGACCATGATGCGCTTGATATGGTCAACGGGCTGGGACATCATAGCCTCCTTGAAACGTTCAACGCCGTTTGCACCCATCTGGAAAAGCTCAGCAACACCATTCGTCGAATCGCTGAGCTCATCCGAGCGGAGCACCAACAGCTCCGTCAGACCGTCATTGTCAAGGTCTGCACAGACAAAACGGGAATAGCCCACAGTGTGCAGGGACTCAACTTCGTCCACAATTTTGCCCCTCATCTCGTATACAGACAGCCAACGAACCACCTGATCACTCACCTGGCAGCCAAAGACCAGATTATAGCCCTCGTTGTCGGTAAATGGGACATACTGAACATTTTCAAATGCATTGGCGCTGCGTTCAATGGTTTCGGCAAGAATGTATTCATCATCCATGCAGGTAAAAATCAGGATCCGAAGCTTTTTATCCTCGATACCTCTTGCAAATACGAGATATTCCGGGTCTTCGTCGCCGTTGAGATCTGCTGTCTGAACCGTCTGCTGATTGTCACCGGATACGGGTGCGTAATATTCGAGACCCTGCATTGCGCTGTCTATTACAGATTTGAGATTCAGATAGTCCTCAGAGCGCTTTGGAAGGCTGTAAAGCTCATCAATTGTGCGCATATTACAGCCGCTCAGCAGCAATACAAACACGAGCAGCAGCCAAAGAAGGATCTTATTTCGTTTCATAGCAGCCACTCCTTTCAAACATATATTGTAACACAAATATGGCTGAAATCCAAGTTATTTCAGCACCACATTTCCCTGACCCAGCACCTTCCTGAGTTCTTCGAGCATCCGCTCATCAAAGGAAGCAGATGTGCCGCGGCGGGTACGATTATCCGCAAAGAACAAAACCACCTGCTTGTCGCCGGGGAACATGTTCAGGATTGCTTTGACCTTGCGATAGCGGGGATCAGATTCACCCTGCAGCTGCAGATATAGCTTATCCGCCTCAACCTTGCGGGGCGGCTCCGCCTCCTGCGCGGGCTGCACGGGATTCTGAGTAAAATCGGACATGGGACGCGCTCTGTTGATGACGATCTGCGGTTCTTTTTCATCGCGGATCGACAGTCGTCCCGTGATGACAACCGGGCTGTTTTCCCGCAGATAACCGCCATACTGGTTCAGAACATTGGAAAATGCCAGCATTTCGATGGATGCGGTATCGTCTTCCAGGGTGACATATGCCATCATGGAATTGTTACGGGTAGTCTTCATCTTCACAGCCTGCACCACACCGGCAACACTGACGATGGAATCATCTGCATAGGGATTTTCCTCATCCATCAGTTCGCCAATGGGGACAACGTGAGAACTCTTTAGGAACGCACGGTAATCGTCCATGGGATGACCCGAAATGTAGATGCCGGTGGTCTCCTTCTCCATGCTCATCATGTCCGCACGGCTCAGCTCAGGCAGGCTGGGGATCTCAATGGTAGCCGCCTTGTCCTCCACATCAAGAAGCGCAAACAGCTCCATCTGCCCATCCAAATTTTTCTTTCTGGAGGCTGAAACACTGTCCATCATGCTGTCATAAACTGCCAGCAGCTCACTTCTGTGGTGACCGAAGCAGTCCATCGCGCCGCATTTGATCAGATTTTCAACAGCGCGCTTGTTCAGCTCACCATCACCCATACGGCGCAGGAAATCCTCCATCGAGTGGAACAATCCGTCTGCAACACGCTTCGCAACAATGGAACGGATCAGACCGCGACCCACATTTTTAACAGCGCCCATACCAAAGCGGATGGCATCGCCCTCCACCGTAAACTGATCCTCGGAATGGTTGATATCCGGCGGCAGGACCGGGATTCCCAGCTCTTTACACTCACGGATATAGCCGGAGATCTTGACGGCAGAGTCCAGCACAGAGGTCATCAGCGCAGCCATATATTGCTGCGGATAATGACACTTGAGATATGCCGTCTGATAAGAAACCACCGCATAACAGACAGCATGAGCCTTGTTGAAGGCATAGTTTGCAAAATCAACGATCTCGTCGTAGATCGACTGAGCGGCAGCCTCGGACACACCCTTCGCCATCGCGCCGGGAATGCCCTGCTCCTTGTCGCCGTAGACAAAAACACGACGCTCCTGCTCGATGATCTTCATCTTCTTTTTGGAGATAGCGCGGCGGATATTGTCAGCCTGACCCATCGTGTAGCCGCCAAGGCTCTGGAAGATCGCAATGACCTGCTCCTGATAAACGATACAGCCGTAGGTGACCTTCAAAATCGGTTCCAGAAGCGGGGTCTTGTAGGTGATCTTGCGGTTATCCAGCTTGTTGGCAATAAAGGTCGGGATGGAATCCATCGGACCGGGGCGGTAAAGCGCCACGATAGCGGTCAGATCTTCAATGGTGGTGGGACGCATGTTGACGCATACACCCGTAATACCCGCAGATTCCAACTGGAATACGCCCTGGGTCTTGCCCTCAGCCAGCATGGCAAAGGTCTCAGGATCGTTATCGGGAATGTAGCGGATGTCAAAATCCGGCTCCAGCTTGCGGATCTGCTGCTCTGCATCGTGGATGACAGTCAGGTTGCGCAGACCAAGGAAGTCCATCTTAAGCAGACCCAGCTGCTCGATGGTGGTCATGGTATACTGCGTGACGATGGTATCGTCATTGCGGGACAGCGGTACATAGCTGCAAACAGGATCAGCCGTAATAACAACACCGGCAGCATGGGTGGAGGTGTTGCGGGGCATGCCCTCCAGCTTCATTGCGGTATCGATCAGCAGACGTACACGTTCATCACCATCGTACATTTCCTTCAGCTTGGGATTGACCTCCAGCGCCTCGGAAAGAGAGCGAACTGTGCCGGGGACAAGCTTGGCAACCACATCCGTCTCCGCATAGGTAAAGTTCAGCGCACGACCCACGTCACGGATCGCGCCGCGGGCAGCCATCGTGCCGAAGGTCGCGATTTGCGCAACATGATCAGCGCCGTACTTTTCGGTGACGTACTCGATCACCTTGCCACGGCGCTCCTGACAGAAGTCCGTATCAAAATCGGGCATGCTGACACGTTCCGGGTTGAGAAAGCGCTCGAAAATGAGCGCATATTTCATGGGATCAACTTCCGTAATGTGCATGCAATACGCAACGATGGAAGCAGCGCCCGAGCCACGTCCCGGACCCACCGGGATGCCGTTTTCTTTGGCATAACGGATGAAATCCCAGACGATTAGGTAGTAATTGACGTAGCCCATGCGGCTGATGACATCGATCTCATATTCCAGCCGCTGAAGATATTCTTCAGGGGGATCGTCATAGCGCTCCTCAAAGCCCTCATAGCAGAGCTTACGGAAGTAGGTTTCGTTGGTAAAGCCTGCAGGAACATCAAAGGACGGCAGATGGTACTCGTTGAAGACAAATTCCAGATTGCACATATCCGCAATTTTTGCGGTATTATCCAGCGCCTCCTGCAGGTTGGGAAACAGCTCCAGAAGCTCCTGCTCGCTCTTGAGGTAGAATTCCTCTGTCTGGAACTTCATGCGGTTTGCGTCGTCAACGGTCTTGCCAGTCTGGATGCACAGCAGCACATCCTGCATCTCCGCGTCCTCACGGCGCAGATAGTGGGCATCATTGGTGATGATCATGGGAAGACCAGTCTCCCGTGCAAGGCGCTGCACGCCCTGATTGACTGCCTGCTGCTCCTCAATGCCATGATCCTGCAGCTCCAGATAGAAATGCTCCGGGCCGAAGATATTTGACAGCTTCAGTGCGTACTCCTTCGCAGCGGTATAGTTCTCCTCCATCAGGTACTGGGGAATCGCGCCCGCAAGGCAGGCAGAGGTAGCGATCAAGCCTTCGTGATATTGCTCCAGAAGTGCAAGATCAATTCGCGGTTTGCCGTAGAAGCCACTGGTAAACGCTTCCGAAACCAGCTTACAGAGATTTTCGTAGCCGGTTCTGTCCTTGCAGAGCAGAACAAGGTGGTAAGGATCATTGTCGATGCCATGTACGCGGTCTTCCATGCCCCGGCGGGCAACGTAGACCTCGCAGCCGATGATGGGCTTAATGCCGGCATCCTTCGCTGCCTTGTAAAAATCGATACAGCCATACATGACACCGTGATCCGTGATTGCGATGGCGGTCTGTCCCAATTCCTTGACCCGCTCCATCATCCGATCGATGCGGCATGCGCCGTCAAGAAGGCTGAATTCCGTATGAACATGTAGGTGAACAAAGCTCATGGTTAAGCCTCCTTTGCGATTTCTACGATCTTTTTGAGTCGGTGGTTCATGGCAGGCTTGGTGATTGGCGGCTGCATCATGGCAGCCAGCTCTGTCAGGGAAGCCTCAGGATTTTCCTCACGGGCGATAATCGCCTGCTGAAGCTTGGCAGGCAGGTTCTCTACCACGCCACGTTCCCGCAAGATTCGGATCGCAGCCAGATGCTCCTGCGCCGCTTCGACTACCTTCGAAGTGTTTGCATCGTCGCAGTTACAGCGACGGTTAACCTTGTTGTTCAGTTCCTTTTCAAGGCGGGCTTCCATGATGCCCATTGCGGCAACGGGCGCGCCTAAAAACGTCAGCACGTCGGAGATCAGCTCGCTGTTCTGAATGGAAAGCACCTGAACGCCGCTGCGTGCCGCATTTTTGGGATTGAAGCCCAAGATTTCCCACATCAGCGCAGAGGTTTCCCGCGCAACACTATGGTGAGAGGTGATGATTTCCAGATAGTAATCCTTTGTCGGATCTTTGACACTGCCGCCTGTCAGGAATGCGCCGCGGAGAAAGGCTGCCTTGCAGCAGTCATCCTCCACCACCGGCAGATTGACGTGAAGCGCCCATGTGCCGTTGATGTCAAAGCCATAGGCATTCATGATCAGTGCTATCTTCTCCTGATCAGTGATCCTGAACACCAAATTGCCCTGCCCGTTCTCCTCGGGTATCTGATCAAAGGTAATGCCAAAGGCTTTGCGAAACAGTTTGGGCAATGCGGCAGCCAGCTCATGGCTTTTCGTGATGATGCGAATACCGTCAGAGCTGAAGCTGTTGCAAAAAAGCAATATTCCGAAGCATTGCGCCAATGCGCAGCACTTCTTTTGGGGAAGCACGCGGCAGATCTCTGCTTTTGCTGCCGCTGAGAACGAGATCGCCATGGTCTCCCCTCCTTCTTTATAATTTACCAAATACGGAGTTCTGGCTCTAACCTGATCGAGAATTGCTCATAAACCTTGTCAGAAACCTGAGAAAGCAACGCTTTCACGTCCGATGCCGTTGCGCCGCCCAAATTGACAGCAAAGCCCGCATGCTTTGTAGAGATCGCGGCACCGCCAACGGCAAAGCCGCGCAAACCTGCCTGATCGATCAGTGCCGCAGCATAGCCACCTACCGGGCGCTTAAATGCCGAACCGGCGGACGGAAGATCCAGCGGCTGGGACGCGGAGCGCTTCGCCATCAGTTCTTTCATTTTAGCCTTGATCTGATCAGGTTCAGCAGGCGTAAGGGCAAAAACAGCGCTCAGGACGATACCGCCCCGGTCTTCCAGCATGCTGTGACGGTAGGAAAATTCCATTTCCGCGCAGGAATAGGTGCGGATCTGCCCATCAGCATCCATCACATCCACTTCTGTGCAGACCTGACAGATCTCGCCGCCGTAAGCTCCGGCGTTCATATAGACACCGCCGCCCACTGTGCCGGGAATGCCGTGTGCAAATTCCAAACCCGAAAGACCAAGATTTGCAGCAAACACAGCTGCTCTCGTCATGGTAACACCGGCTGCTACACGGATGTTGGTATCATCAATACGCTCCATGCCGTCCATACAATCCTTCAGGCAGATCACCAAACCGCCGATCCCCTCATCCGGAGCAAGCACGTTCGTGCCAGCTCCCAGAATGCGCGCAGGGATACCAAATTGCTTTGTTGTCTGCAAAAGCCGGGAGAGTTCCCCTGCCGATCTTGGAAATGCCATCAATTCAGCATTTCCGCCGATTCGGAAAGAGGTATGTGCGGACATGGGTTCATAATAACGAAAGTCAATATCAGAAAGAAATGCGGTAAAATCCCGCTGAAATACAGTCAAATCAGCCATAAATGCCTCCGATCCCATATTAAAAACAGTATAACACATTTGTAACTATTTTGCAATCATTGTACGCTGATTTTAAAAGAATAATTATCGAACATCTGTTTTATATTGTAGCACGAAGCGGCAAATCTGTCAACAAAAGGAAATGGGCAGCGAAACGCTGCCCATCGTAAGTAATATTCTTATTTCTCCACAATTTCAAGAATGTCCATGGGACAAGCCTTGACACAAATACCGCAGGCGATGCACTTGGAAGCAGTGCTGCCCTCCTTCAAAACCATGACCTTCATGGGGCAAACCTCAACGCACTTGCCGCAGGAAACGCACAGCTTCTTGTTGATCATGTAAACGCCGGTCTTAGGGTTCTGGGTAATTGCCTCATGCTCACAGACCTTTGCGCACTTGCCGCACTGGATGCAGGTCATAGGCTTTGCGCCGGCGCCCTTGGCGACGATCTGGATGCAGGAATAATCGGGATGGAACTCCTTGTAGAAAGCCTTGGAGCAAGCCTGAACACATTCAAGGCAAGCCATGCACTCAGTACCCTTTTTGACAACGAGCTTCTTCATAACTGAATATTCTCCTTTATGTAATCTATAATAAAATCATTATAATGCAAGTTTGCAAAAATTTCAATGGTTATTTTGCATTCCGCAAAAATTGTTCAGGGTCTTCTTTTTCAGGGGAACTTTTCCAGTCTATTTCGCGGACTTATGGCAATACTAGCGATGTAATCCGAATTTTCAGGAGGTATTACTATGAAAAAGATTGCAATCATTGCATTGAGCCTCGTGCTTACAGCAGCGCTTTTCTGCGGCTGCCGCCGTAACGTCGGAACGGAGACCTCTGCACCGACGGAGACCACGAAGCCCACCACAACGCCCACAACGGCACCCACGACCGCACCTACAACTGCGCCTACAACGGCTCCCACCACGACGCCCACCACTTCCACCAATGAAAGTGAAAATCCCGGCACAACCGGTGGTCAGACCGATGCAACAAACGGCGGTAAGGTCGGCAGAAACGGCAGAGTCAGACCCTGACAGTCAGGCTTTGCCTGACTACATATCAAAGGATCGTGAAGTAACGCAGCAAATTCTTGCGGATGCGCTCAGCAGCCTGAACAGCATGAGAAACGTAGTCCTCTTCCCTGCCGTCTTCCACCTGCTTCCATGCACCGACAACAGACGAGCCGACAGAAACGGCAGCGCCATAACCGAAACGGTCAAAAGCAAAGCTGCAGTATTTTGCGTTGCCGCTGGGATAATCAATACCATCGACCAGCAGGAACATGTGACGATACTGTGCGCGAAGCATGCGAAGGCTGTCGGGTGAAGTTGCACTGACGGCAGCTGCGACGGTAGAATAACCGCTCTTTGTAACGATCGGCTCGCCGTAGCGATTCACAAGCTCTGCAGCAGCACCTTGAACCAGACGCTTGCCGGTCAGCAGATCCTGCAGATCCGATGCGGTTTTATTGGGCGAGCGAACCGCAGCAAAAACAGCCTTCTGACCATTGGCGCAATACGGAACAAAGGGCTTGATGGCATCCGTGCCGATATAGGGGCTGATCAAAAGCGCATCACACGGATACGTGTTCGCTCCGAAAAAAGTATCAGCAGCCAGATCAGCGTTCCACGGACTCAGGATCTGCGTGCAATCCAGCACCACATAGAAGTCCAAATCCCTTGCCCGGTTCAGAAGCTCAGTCAGGATCTGCAGACCATCCTGCGACAATAGCGCAAAATCGTCAAATGAAAAACGAACACCTGCCGCATTGCCGGACAGTGCCTCCAGCAATTCGAGGCAGAATCTGCGGTACGCCCTACACGGATTTCCTTCCTCTTTCAGTAGATATTTCGGGATCAACGTATGCTGAAAACCGAAATCGACGATCAACGGATTTTTCAGTTTTCTGATCTTTTCATGGAGCAAATCGATAGACATGGCATTCCCTCCTTATCATTATGGATACAGTATAGCACATAATAAAATGATTTCAAAGCATTTCCTGCAAATTGGGCAGATTTTTTCCAACCTCGACGGGATGCAAACGGGGCATACTAATGTCGAAGGGAGGGATTTATATGAGTATCAAAGGTTGGGCGATCGGCATGGGACTCGGCGCAGCGGCAGGCGCTGTAGCAATCATGATGTTCCCCCGTCAGAGCGCACCCAGAAGGCTCGCCAACAAAGCTGCCGATGCAGTCGAGGATGCGGCGCAGCAGGTTGCGTGCAAAATGACACACAAAATGGATATGTAAGCATAACCGGGAGGCTGAACCTCCCGGTTTTCATTATTCGGCACGAACGACGATCACGTCGTCTTCAACTGTTGCGGAAATGGAAGAAATGGGCTTTTCAAAGGATTCGATGATCCGTTCGGAAATCGGATCTTCCAGGTCGCGTTGAATGGTACGGCGCAGATTACGGGCGCCATAAACGATGGAGAACGCCTTCTTGACCAGATATTCCTTTACCTCATCTGTATAGGTAAAGGTCAGACCACGCTCACGCAGGCAGCCTGCAAGCTCAGAAAGCATAATATCGGCGATGCCCCGGAAATGGTCTTCCGAGAGGTGGTTAAAGGTAATGATCTCATCCACCCGGTTGATAAATTCAGGTCGCAGGAACTCACGCAGAGCGCCCATGGTCTTTTCTTTTACCTGATCGAGCTGTGTTCTGCCGAAGCCCAAGCCGGAAACACGTCCTTCCGAGCCTGCGTTGGAGGTCATGACGATGATCGTGTTTTCAAAATTGACCACACGCCCCTGCGCATCGGTGATGCGCCCGTCGTCCAGCACCTGCAGCAGCACATTCAAAACATCGGGATGTGCCTTCTCGATCTCGTCGAAAAGCACCACGGAATAGGGCTTTCTGCGGATCTTTTCCGTCAGCTGTCCGGCTTCGTCGTAGCCAACATAGCCGGGAGGCGAACCGATGAGCTTGGAGACCGTATGCTTCTCCATAAACTCGGACATATCCAGTCTGATCAGGCTGTCAACAGAGTCAAACATGTCATTTGCAAGGCATTTGACAAGCTCCGTCTTGCCAACGCCGGTGGGTCCGACAAAGATAAAGGAAACCGGGCGTGTCTTGGGAGAAATTCCCACACGGTGGCGGCGGATCGCCTTGGCAACAGCATCGACTGCTTCATCCTGACCAACGATATGAGAACGAAGACGATCTGCAAGACCGCTGATCTGCTCATATTCCTGCGCCTTGATCTTGGAAGCGGGGATTTTCGTCCACAGCTCGATGATGCGGGCAAGATTTTCGATGGTAACAGCCGGAGGCGGTACTTGCTCCAGCTCTTCAATTTCGGCAGCAATCTTGCAAAGGCGGCTGCGGATCAGCGCAAGACGCTCATAATGTTCGTTTTCGGTGTCGTCCGTCAGCATCTGCAGCTCCAGCTCATAGTCATCCCGCTCCTTGCGAAGCTCCGCAAGACGGGATATCTCCTTACAGCGAAGATTGACGTCAGAGCAGGCTTCGTCCAGCAGGTCGATCGCCTTATCGGGCAGGAAACGATCTGTAATATAGCGCTCGGAAAGCACCACGCACTGACGTGCGATCTCAGGAGAAATTGAAACGCCATGGAATTCGGCATATTTCGGCGCGATGCCCTGCATAATGGCGCTGGCTTCCTCGATGGTCGGCTCTGTGACCGTCACCGGCTGGAAACGGCGTTCCAACGCGGCATCCTTTTCGATGTGCTTGCGGTATTCATTAAATGTTGTTGCGCCAATGACCTGAATCTCGCCTCTGGAAAGGGCGGGCTTGAGGATATTGGCAGCATTCATAGAGCCTTCCGCATCGCCGGCGCCCACAAGATTGTGGACCTCATCGATCACAAGGATGATGTTACCGCATTCCTTGATCTCCCCGATCAGGCTCTTCATTCTGCTTTCAAACTGACCACGGAACTGTGTACCCGCAACCAGTGCCGTCAGATCCAGCAGGAACACTTCCTTGTCACGCAGCTTATAGGGCACGTCGCCTGCGACGATGCGCTGCGCAAGACCCTCAGCAATGGCGGTTTTACCGACACCCGGCTCGCCGATCAGGCAGGGATTGTTCTTCTGGCGGCGGTTGAGGATCTGAATGACACGTTCGGTTTCAACATCACGTCCTATCACCGCATCCAGCTTTCCGGCTCTTGCACGACCTGTCAGATCCATGCAGTAGCTGTCAAGGAACTTATGCTTGCCCGGACCCTTACGGGAGTCCTCTTTTTTTTCATTTTTCTTGCCATCCGGGCGCTTGGCAGACTGCTGATCTCCCTTGGGCGCAGGTGCATTGGAAGCGCCGAGCATCTGGTTGATCATGGGGAAGGTGGCGGTACGGCTGTCCATATCGTCCTCATCTCCGTCAGCAGGATCGATCTGACCGAACATGCTGGTCATCTCATCGGACAAGGTGTCCAGATCCTCATCGGAAAAGCCCATCTGCTTCACAGCCTCCTCGATCTGCGGGATGCCGAGACTACGGGCGCATTTGATACAAAAGCCTTCGTTCATGGTGACTCCGTTTTCAATGCGGGTCACGAAAACAACGGCGATATTCTTCTTACATCTGGTGCACAATTTCGGTTGCACGATACATCACTCCTTACACAAGGAACTTATTTTCGGGCAGTATATCACAGTTTGCCCGAAAATGATAAAACAAATTATGAACGTTCAGGACAGCACTCAAAAAGCTCGATGCCGTCATCGTACCAAAGGTGGGTCATGTAAAGACCGCCTGCCGGAACTGTCGGGCCGGCTGCGGTGCGGTTGCCGGAATCGAGGATCACACCGATCTCCTCCGGCCTGATCTTCCCTTCAGCGGCGTAGACCACCGTGCCTGCCATGGCACGTGCCATGTTGTATAGGAAGCCATTGGCGCAGACACGAAGAGAAATTAGGTCGCCGTCCCGCTCCACCTTGTAGTAGTATACGGTGCGGACGGTGGATTTAACATTCGTACCGACGCTTCTGACCGCGGCAAAATCGTGGGTGCCGACAAACTGATCCGCTGCTGCCTGCATGATCTTCTCGTCCAGATGCTTCGGATAAAACCAAGCTCGATCAACGTAGAAAGGATCTTTCACACGGGAGTTATAGATCAGGTAAGTGTATTCCTTACGGGCACACGAACCGATGGAATTGAAATTCTCATGCACTTCAAAAGCCTTGCGGACAACGATGTCCGGCGGCAGATGGGTATTCAGCGCATAAGGAAGCCGCTCCACAGGAATGGTGGAGTCCGTACGGAAATTGGCAACATAGCACTTCGCATGCACGCCTGCATCCGTCCGTCCGCAGCCGGTGACGTGAACACTCTCCCCTGTCACCATGGCGATGGCTTTTTCCATTGTTTCCTGAACTGTCGTAAGGTTCTTTTGTATCTGCCAGCCATGATAAGCTGTACCCAGATACGTTAAAAACAGAGCAATATTGCGCATTTTTTACCTCACAGAGAGAATTGACCCAGCACGATCACCGCGGCAAGCAGCAGCGCTCCCACGGCAAAAGATAGCAGATCATGGCGCTTGTAACGGAGCAATTTCATTTTCGTTCTGCCTTCACCGCCATGATAGCAGCGGCACTCCATCGCCGTTGCCAGATCGTCTGCGCGGCGGAACGCGCTGATGAACAGCGGCACAAGGATTGGGATCAACGCCTTGACACGCTCCATCAGCTTGCCGGTTTCAAAGTCCGCACCGCGTGCTTTCTGGGCGGACATGATCTTATCCGTTTCCTCGATCAACGTCGGGATCAACCGAAGGGCGATGCACATCATCATTGCTAATTCATGAACAGGAACTTTGACAAATTTCAGCGGAGACAGAAGGGACTCCAAGCCATCGGTCAGGGCGATG
>JAZNNV010000244.1:0-6739 GCA_045580465.1 Faecousia sp. | reverse complement strand
CCTGGTCCCCCACTGTTGAAGGCAAGACCTTCACCGGTTGGTTCAAGGAAGCTTCCCTGACCCAGGCCTTCGATTTCGAGACCGTCATCAACGAAGATACCGACATCTTCGCCGCATTCAAGTCTGACGCTTACGTGGAAGACACCAATGAGTACTACCTCATCGGTTCCGGCGCCGGCGACATGAAGGTTTCCAACTGGAACCACGAGAGCTCCATGGCCAGCCTGAAGATGACCAAGGACACCTCCGTCACCAACGCCAACGTTTACAAGATCACCATCACCATGTACGCAGGCGACCGTTTCCAGATCTGCTTCGGTGGCGACTGGAATGGCCAGCAGGGCATCGGCTACATCCCCGGCTGCGAATACGCTGACGGCATCAACCCCAACGACAACACCGAGTACACCGCTGCTGACAAGAAGTACGCAGAGGTCAAGGACGCTGATGGCAACCTGGTCTTCATCGGCGGCGACGAGTACAACAAGGAAAGCTTTGTTTGGAACGTCATTCTGGCTGAGGGTCAGGACGGCAAGTACGAGTTCACCCTGACCACCTACCCCGACAACATGGCTTACAACACCATCGAGTGGAAGCTGGTTGAGAAGGTCGAGGCTCAGGAAGAGACTCACAACATGCAGATCATCGGCACTAACAACGAGTGGGGCACCGATGGCACCGGCGTTCAGATGTCCAAGTCCGAAGACGGCTCCTGCTGGACCGGCTTCCTGACCGTCACTCCCGAAATGTGGGCTGACTGGCTGCCCGAGGGCGCCAAGGCTGCTGTTAAGGTCTACAACATCGTTGATGGCGCTTACTACGGCATCGCCGGCGAGAACATCATCCTGAACGAGGAAGCTACCTACGCTTTCCGTTACGATGTTGCTTCCAACGAAGTCACCGTTCAGAAGCTGGACTACTACGTTGTCGGTACCTTTAAGGATGCTGACGGCAATGCTGTCAACTTCAGCATCAAGGAAGGCGTTACCCCCGTTATGACCGTCGAGAACGGCATCGCTTCCGTTACCTTCACCACCTATGATGTCACCGACATGGGCGACTACAACTGGATGGTCGATCAGCAGAAGCCCGGCATTATGGCTGTTAAGGTCGTTTACGGCTGCGAACTGGGCATCCAGAACTGGTACGGCGCTGAGGGCGATGACAACTTCTATCTGGAGGCCGGTGAATACACCCTCACTCTGGACATCGCTGCAGGCACCGCTGCTGCTGCCAAGGCCTGATTTCATTTCATAAGTTACTGCACGGGGGTGGGGCATACGCCCGACCCCCGTCATTACTGAAAAAGGAGTTTTCAATATGAAGAACATGAAAAAGATCCTGGCTGCTGTCATGGCAGTGCTGATGATCGTTTCCATGACCGCATGCGGCAACACCAATACCGATTCCTCCCAGCCTCAGGACGGCGGTCAGAAATATACCCTGACCATTTGGGGCGCTGAGCAGGATCAGGACATGCTGAAGGCCATGTGCGCTGCTTACGCCGCTGCCAACCCCCAGAACACCTACAAGTTCCTGTTCGGCGTGCAGGGTGAAAACGATGCCGCTGACAAGATCCTCAATGACGTGACCTCCGGTCCCGACATTTACAGCTTCCCCTCCGACCAGATCAACCGCCTATATGCCGGCGGCGCGCTGGCCCGTATCGGCGGCAGCATCGAAACCGAAGTCAAGGCTGCCAACACTCCTGAAAGCGTCGATGCTGCTACCATCACCGTTGGCGGTGTGGATCAGCTGATGGCTTACCCCAGCACCGGTGACAACTGCTACTTCGTTTACTACGACAAGACCGTTTTCACCAACCCCGAAGATCTGACCTCTCTGGACAAGATGCTGGATGTTGCAGAAGCAGCCGGCAAGACCGTCCATTTCAAGCTGGATAACGACGGCTGGTATCTGTCCAGCTTCTTCTTCGCTGATCCCGATCTGAAGTACAACGTTACTTACAACGAGAATATGGTGGAAGAATCCGTCGAAATCAACTACAATGCCCCCGGCGGCATGGATGTCATGAAGTCTCTGCGCACTTACCTGCAGCGTGACGGTCTGGTCGCCACCACCGACGACTCCAAGATCATCGCCGGCTTCACTCCCGATGCCGAAGGCAAGACCTCCATCGCAGCTGCCATCACCGGCATCTGGAACAAGGAAAAGATTCAGGAGCAGCTGGGCGACAACATGGGCGTGTGCGTCCTGCCCAAGGCCAACATCGGCGGCGAGTCCGTGCAGCTCAGCGGCTACTTCGGCTACAAGCTGATCGGTGTTAACGGCTACTCCAAGAACAAGGGCGAAGCCCACAAGCTGGCTCAGTGGCTGACCAATGAGCAGAACCAGCTCCTGCGCTATGATACCCGCGGCTTTGGTCCCACCAACATCAACGCAATGAAGCTGGAGAAGATCGTCAACGATCCCGTGATCAACACCATCTTCCAGCAGGCTACCTTCAACCGTACCCAGAAGGGTGTTCCCGCTCAGTATTGGACCCCCATGGGCGCTCTGATCACCCCCATCATTACTGCAAAGAACGATGGCACCGAAATTACCGATGCCATGCTGCAGGAATATCTGGACGTGCTGTGCAGCCAGATCAGCAAGAAAGCTGAATGATCCATATTCAAGTGGGTAAGGGGGTTGCCCCTTACCCACTTACTTCCCTTTTGTAATAGCAAAAAGAAAAGGAGGTTTCCTTTTGAGTTCCGAACAATATTTGAATTCCCCCGGAAAGCGGTTTCTGCATAAGTGCAAGGAAGCGATCGTGGATTTCGGCCATGACTTCTGTGCTTTTTGGCCAAACCTCGCCAAAGGAACCGTTCGTCTTTTGCGCTCTGCATGGCAGACGATCAAAGAGATTGCTTTGACTTGGTGGACCGGCAAGCTGACCACCAAAGCTTCCTATATTGTGCTTGGTCTGGGTCATATCGCCCACGGTCAGGTGGGTCGCGGTCTGATCTATCTGGCTCTGGAGCTGCTGTTTATTGCCTACATGCTCCTTTTCGGCGGTTCTTTCCTGACCATGTGCTTTGAGAATTTCTTCGGCGGCGGCAACATCGGCCGCAACGAGACCCACGTTTCCGATGTGTGGGACGACAATCTGGGCGAGTACATCAAGGTGGAAGGCGACAACTCCTTCCTGATCCTGCTGTATGGCATTTTGTCCCTCTTTGTAGTTCTTTTCTTTGTCATCGTGTATTTCAAATCCATCCGGGAAGTCGTCCAGCTGGAAAAGAACAAAAAGCTGGGCATCAAGCCTGACAGCTTTTCCCGGGATCTGGGACGGCTGTCCGATGACCGTTTCCACATCACCCTGCTGTCGCTGCCCATGGTGGGTCTTTTCCTGTTCACCATCGTTCCGTTGGTGACCATGATCTTTATCGCGTTTACCAACTATGACGCGAACCACGAGGTCCCGGAGCATCTGTTCCAATGGGTCGGCATGCAGAATTTCAAGGAGCTGTTCTCCTCTCAATCCAAATTAGGCAACACCTTCTGGCGGGTACTGAGCTGGACGCTGATCTGGGCGGTTTTGGCAACCTTCAGCAACTATTTCCTTGGTATGCTTCTGGCGATCCTGATCAACAAGAAGGGTATCCGCTTCAAGAAGTTCTTCCGTACCATGTTTGTTTCCACCATCGCGGTGCCGCAGTTCGTGTCACTGCTGATCATGTCCAAAATGTTGGATGTGGATGGTGGTATCATCACGCAGGTCATCCAATCGGTCTTTGGCTATAAGATGCAGTTCGGACTGGATATTACCACCACCCGAATCGCCATTGTCATCGTCAACATGTGGATCGGCATTCCCTACAGTATGCTGATGTGCAGCGGTATTCTGATGAACATCCCCGCTGATCTGTATGAATCCGCAAAAATCGACGGTGCCAGCCCCTTCCATACCTTCGTGAAGATCACCCTGCCCTATATGCTGTTCGTTACCGGTCCTTACCTGATCACGTCCTTTATCGGCAACATCAATAACTTCAACGTGATCTATCTGCTCAGCGGCGGCGGTCCCGGCAATCTGCTGGAGTATACCGACGGCGCAAAGGGTACTGACCTGCTGATCACATGGCTGTACAAGCTCTCTTTGGGTGCAGACCGCAACTACAAGCTGGCATCGGTCATCGGCATTATCGTGTTCGTGATTTCCGCTGTTCTATCGCTGATGGTTTACAACAAATCGTCCGCTGTGCAAGAGGAGGATAGTTTCCAATGAGTAAAAAAGTTGAGAAAGCCTCCGGCGGAATGCGGCTGCGCCGCTTCCTCGGCAACAGCGTTGGTCACACCGTGCTGACAATTCTGTCCATTCTGTGGATCATACCGCTGATTTATCTGTTTGTGCAGTCCTTCCGTGCCGAGCCGGGCGCATGGAGCTCTACCTTCCTGCCCGTCACATGGACGCTGGACAATTATATCCGGCTGTTTACGGAAACGAATTTCCTCAGCTGGTACGGCAATACCCTGTTGGTAGCAGCCTGCAGCTGCTTTATCACCACCGCCTTTGCGCTGGCTGTTGCCTATGCCTTCAGCCGGATCAAATTCGGCGCACGCAAGCCCATGATGAACGTCATGCTGATTCTGGGTATGTTCCCCGGCTTCATGAGTATGTCGGCGGTGTATTTTCTGCTGAAGGTGCTGATGCCGGATAACTATCAGTCCCTGCTGAGTCTGATCATCGTCTACTCCGCCGGCGCAGCTCTGAGCTATTACATCGCCAAGGGCTTCTTCGATACCGTTCCCGCCTCGCTGGACGATGCTGCGCGTCTGGACGGTGCCAGCCGCTCTCAGGTGTTCTTCAAGATTGTTCTGCCTTTGAGCAAGCCCGTTATCATATACACCGCCCTTACCAGCTTCATCTCTCCTTGGTGCGATTACATTTTCGTATCCTACATCATGTCCGGCGTGCCGGACACGAAGATGTACACCGTTTCTCTGGGCATGTACAAATGGCTGGAACGTGAAATGATTCAGGAATACTTCACCACCTTCTGCGCCGCAGCGGTGATCGTGGCAGTTCCTATTACGGTGCTGTTCATGTGCATGCAGAAGTACTATGTGCAGGGTGTCACCGGCGGCGCGGTAAAGGGATAAGGCTATGAAAAAAGGACTCCTTTTACTTCTCTGCCTGTGCATGCTGGCGGCTTTGCTTCCGGGATGCAACCAAGACAACACCGATCCTCAAACGCCCGCGCTGAACATTGTGGACGACAATTACCGCAACTGGTACGAGATCTTCGTCCACAGCTTCTTCGACACCAACAACGATGGCATCGGCGATCTGAACGGTGTGACCGAAAAGCTGGACTACATTCAGGACATGGGATTCAACGGCATCTGGCTGATGCCTATCCACCCCTCCCCCACTTATCACAAGTACGATGTGACTGATTACTACGCCATTGATCCCGCCTACGGCACTGTGGAAGACCTTGACCGCTTGGTTGAGGAAGCGCACAAGCGAGACATTCGCGTGATTTTGGATCTGGTGGTCAATCACAGCAGCGACAGCCATCCTTGGTTCCAGGAGGCATGCAAATACATCCGCGAAAACGGTAAGCCCGACGGCGAATGCTGCGACTATTACCGTTTCACCACGGAAAATCTGGCGGGCTACTCCCCCGTTTCCGGCACATCCTATTACTACGAATCCCGATTCTGGAGCGGCATGCCGGATCTGAATCTGGACAGCGAGCAGGTTCGTGACGAAATCGTGGAGATCATGGATTTCTGGATGACAGAGCATCACGTGGACGGCTTCCGTCTGGATGCAGTCACAAGCTATTACACGGGCGATCTGCAAAAGAATGTAGCCTTTCTGAATTGGCTGAACACCGAAGCCAAGAAGATCAAGCCCGATTGCTACATCGTTGGCGAAGCTTGGGTAGGCACTGATGCCTTCATCAATGACTATTACCAAAGCGGTGTGGATAGCTTCTTCCTGTTTACCGCATCTCAGGGTACGGGTACATTGGCTACCATCGTAAAACAGCAAAACGGCAAGGCATACGGCAAGCTGCAGACCGAGCTTCAGGGTATTTTCACCTCAGGTGTGCTGGCACCCTTCCTTGGCAATCACGATACCATGCGCCCCGGCAGCTTTATGCCCGGCGAGGAAAACGTGAAGATGGCAGGCGGCGCACTGGCAATGATGAACGGCAGCACCTTTGTCTATTATGGCGAGGAGATCGGCATGATCAGCAAGGGTGGCAACAATTCCGACCCCGCCAAACGCATCGCCATGAAGTGGGCAAAGAAGAGCATCTACCCCGGCTGCTGTTATCTGCCGCCGGAAAATGTCCCCATAGACGAAAGCAGCTACTACTATCCCAGCGTGGAAGAGCAGCAGGCAGACCCCAACAGCATCCTGAATTACTATAAGCAGGCAATGCTTCTGCGTAACTGCTTCCCCGCGATCGCCCGCGGCACGGTGGAAAACTTCAGCCCTGAAAACAACAGCTATATTTCTATTCTGCGGAAGACCTGGCAGAACGACAGCATCGTCATTGTGATGAACTTCGATTCCTTCCCGCAGACGATCACTTTGGATGGAAATCTGGGCATTCAGGAAGGCATACAAGCCGGCTTGTATGCTCTGGATGTCACCCAGCAAGCTGCCTACGATGCCGCCTCCGGCAGCATCACCCTCCCCCCCTATTCCCTCCTGATCCTTCACTGATAAAAACAGGACTTCATCACAAGACCTGCTTTTTGTTGCGTTATC
>JAZNNV010000243.1:0-7377 GCA_045580465.1 Faecousia sp. | reverse complement strand
CAGGAAGCAGCGGAGATGATGTTGTCTTCCTTGGTCAGGGTCTCGTGGTTGACGTTGTAAACGATGGTGGGCAGATCGTTGCCTGCGGGAGCAGAGATAACGACCTTCTTAGCACCTGCGTCGATGTGAGCCTGTGCCTTTGCCTTGGAAGTGTAGAAGCCGGTGCACTCCAGAACGACGTCGACGTCCAGTTCGCCCCAGGGCAGCTCAGCGGCGTTAGCCTTGGCGTAGATGGTGATCTTCTTGCCGTCGACAACGATGTTGTCCTCGCCAGCCTCGACAGTGTGGGTGCCGAAGGGAGCTGCGTATGCGCCCTGAGTGGAGTCATACTTCAGCAGATGAGCGAGCATCTTGGGGGAGGTCAGGTCGTTGATGGCGACAACCTCAAAACCCTCAGCGCCGAACATCTGACGGAAAGCCAGACGACCGATACGGCCAAAGCCATTGATAGCAACTTTAACAGACATGGTGATTTCCTCCAATTTTCATTGCTGCTTTTTGCAGCATAAAATAATAATTTCTTGGGTCATGACGACCCCATACGACGTTATTATACTACACAAAACGCCTATTGTAAAGTATGTCTTTTGCACAAATAGATACTTTTTTACCAATTCGGATTGGGTTTTCTGAACAATTCCAAAGAAAAACCGCCCCAGGTATTCCCGGGACGGAAAAAGACTTATTCGCAAAGGAACTTGCAGACCTTCTGCCGGAAGGTTGCCAGTGCCTGAATATCGCAATCGGCATGTACATGCAGGGGGCGGGAATAGTCAAGGCTGACCATGCCCATGAAGCTTTTTGCGTTTACCTGCTGCACGTCGTTTCCCACAAGAACGGGGAAGGGTTGGACAGTTGCCAGAGAGATGAACTCCTGCACATCCTGAAAGGAACGAAGGGAAATATTAAATTCCTGCATAGATCGGGTCTCCTCTGTACAAAGCAAAATTTTTCGTGTATAATGAAGGATAAGCTGCAAAGCGCACTGTCCATGAAAGAATTATAGCAAAAAGAATGACTTTTTGCAATCCGACAGTTTGGACGATGTTTACAAAACAGACGGTAGAAATTTGGTGAAATTGACGAATGAAATTTGCTTTTTATACACTCGGCTGCAAAACAAACCAATATGAGACCCAAGCCATGGAGCAGCTTCTGCGCCAGCGGGGACAGGAGATCGGCAGCTTTGACAGTCCGTGTGACGGATACATTATCAACACCTGCTCGGTGACGATGGTGGCGGATAAGAAGAACCGCGCCGTCATCCGCCGCTGCCGCAAGGAGCATCCCGATGCGGTGATCGGCGTCTGCGGCTGCTACACCCAGCACGATGCCGACGCGGTGCGGAAGCTGGGGGTGGACGTGATCGGCGGCAGTGCCGGGCGAACTGAATTTGTGGAAATGCTGCTGCGCGCCGCAGAAGAAAAAGTGCGTCTTGAGAAACTGGATGAGGCCCTGCGCCGCCGGGAATTTGAAATTCTGCCTGCCGGCGGGCTGGAGGGGCGCACCCGCGCTATGCTGAAGGTGCAGGACGGCTGCGTCAATTTCTGCTCCTACTGCATCATTCCCTACACCCGCGGGCCGGTACGTTCCGCACCGCTGGAGCTGCTGGTGGCGCAGGCGAAGGAGCTTGCGGCGCGCGGCTATCGGGAGATCGTGCTGACGGGCATCGAGATCGCCGGCTGGGGTGTGGATCTTCCCGGCAAGCCGCCCATGGCGGACATGGTATCGGCAATTTGCGAAGCTGTGCCTGACCTGCGGGTGCGTTTGGGAAGCTTGGAGCCCCGGGTGGTGACGGAGGAATTTTGTATAAAAATGTCACAATATCCGAACCTCTGTCCCCAGTTTCACCTCTCCATGCAGAGCGGCAGTGACACGGTGCTTGCACGGATGAAGCGCAAGTACGACACTGCCCGCTACGCCGAAAGCCTGCGGCTGTTGCGGCAATACTTTCCCGATTGCGCCATCACCACGGATATGATCGTTGCCTTCCCCGGGGAGACGGAGGAGGAGTTTGCCGCAAGTCTTGCCTTTATCGAAGCCTGCGCCTTCGCGGATATGCACATTTTTCCCTATTCCCGCCGACCCGGAACACCGGCGGACAAGATGCCCGGTCAGCATGACAATGCCACCAAGGAGCAGCGCAGCCGCGCCGCCATCGAGATCGCGGAGCGGATGAACAAGACTTACCGGGAGAAGCTCGTCGGTTCTGTGCAGCAGGTGCTTTTTGAGGAGACCGAGGGGGCATATGACGTGGGTCATGCGCCCAATTATGTAAAAATCTACGTCAAAGCCGCGGGGCGGCACAATGAAATTGCCGACGTGCGGATCACGGGTCTGTACCAAGACGGATTATTGGGAGAATAACCATGGAAACGCGGAAGCTATATTATGAAGACAGCCATCTGCGGCACTTTTGCGCCACGGTCACCGGCTGCGAGCAAAGGGAAAAGGGCTGGCTCGTGACCCTCGATGCCACGGCATTTTACCCCGAGGGCGGCGGTCAGGCTTGCGATCTGGGCAGCTTGGGCGGCGTCAAGGTGCTTGCCGTCTATGAAGAGGGCGAGCGCATTCTCCATCTGTGCGACGGCGCGCTGGAAGTGGGCACGACAGTCGAGGGTGAGATCGACTGGACACGGCGGTTCGATCTGATGCAGCAGCATTCCGGCGAGCATATCGTTTCCGGGCTGATCCATCAGAAATTCGGCGGTATGAACACCGGCTTTCACGTGGGTACGACGGAGATGGAGGTGGATTTTGATGTTCCGCTGACCGCTTCGCAGGTCGCCGAGGTCGAACGCTGCGCCAATGAGGCGGTGTGGCAGAATTTGGAGATCCAATGCTGGACACCTGACCCGCAGGAGCTGCCCACGGTCTTTTATCGCAGAAAAAGGGAGCTGCCTTGGCCGGTGCGCATCGTGCGTGTACCGGGATACGACAGCTGCGCCTGCTGCGGTGTGCATGTGAAAAAAACCGGCGAGATCGGTCTGATCAAGATCCTCTCCTGCGTCAGCCTGCGGGGCGGCGTGCGGCTGAGATTGGTCTGCGGCAAGCGGGCGTATGACTGGGTCGCCCATGTTTTTGAGGAGAACCGGCTGGTTTCTCAGGCGTTTTCCGTGCCGATGGAGCAGACCGGCGGCGGGGCGCAGAAGATGAACGAGGCACTGGCAGCGGAAAAATACCGGGCGGCGGGTCTGCAGAGCCGTGTGGCGGCGTTGATTGCGGAAAGTTATGTAAACCGCGGAGACGTGCTGCACTTTGAAGACGGTCTGGACAGCGCCGGCATCCGGCAGCTGGCGGAGCGGATCGCCGCGGTCTGCGGCGGACGTGCGGCGGTGTTCTCGGGCAGCGACGGAAATTACGGCTATTGCCTTGCCATCGCCGATGGCGACCTGCGAGATCTTTGTAAGGAAATGAACGCACAGCTGTGTGGTCGCGGCGGCGGAAAGCCTAGCTTCCAGCAGGGATCGGTGCAGACAACGCAGGCGGAAATCAAAAAATTTTTTGAAAACGGTCAGTAAATGTCGTGCGGGCGGATAATATCCGCCCGCACACAGCCAGAGGCTGTGTCATTCCGAGCATAGTCGAGGAATCTACGCACGTCCGCCATGCCTCCCCTGCGAGGGGAGCCGAACGGACACCCGGGGACGGGTGTCCCTACAGTTGTATCATAGAGGCAAAGTGTCCGCCCAGCAAAACTGCCCCCTCGGATGAGGGGGCAGTTCGACATTATATCAGCTTTTTGCCGCTGGCATTGAGGAACCTGCCCCAAGTTGGGTTGTAATATCTGCTCTGGAGGTAGTAGAGTTGGGTTTCGGAAAAATTATTCTTTCGCGCGAAATCTTTTGATTATGAAGATAGCAACATCAACAGCAACACCGATCAGGATTCCGTAGTGAAATAGTACTGCAGACCCGTCCAATATGTATAGGAACGCATACCAACATAAGGCAAGTTCCAAAATGGCAGCTACAACTCTAATCGTTCTTTTTAATTTGCTCATGACCATCCAACCTCATAAAACTAGTGGCGGCGGGAGATTAAAAGTCCAAGTCGTTTTTCTTTTGGTAGATAATTAATCCAAGACTCACTACAAACTGAATCAGGTAACTGCACAAAGCACTGATGATTGATTCCCACTCCGGAAAGCAGTCTACCAATATCCATGTTGGAATGACAACCGCAAGCACACTGAGTATGACAATCAACATCGATTGCAGACCCATTTTGAGCGGCAATCGCAGATACCACCAATTATTAATCCATGCCAAGAAATTCAATCCATTTAATATTGGAATAAACATAAGGATCGTCTGCGTTCTGACTGAAACATATGTCATAGTTTTCTCCCCGCATTTTACAAAAATGGTTCCTGATTATCATAACGAAATAGCCACCGACATTTAGACACATGTGCGGAAATTTTCTTGAGGTATGGTTTCAAATCAGCTTTTTGCCGTCGAGGACGGCTTCGATCAGCTTGTCGCCGTCGTAGCGCAGCTTCAGAAGGAAAAAGGGCGCGTCCTTCCACAGCAGGTCGAGGAAGATCTTGTCACCCTCCCATTTGGGGAGTGCATCCAGAAATTCCCGGCTGACCCATTGCAGCTCGCCTTCGTCGCAGTCGATCAGCTCGCCCTCGAAGCCGTCGGCGGTGAAGAGGTACATATATTCGCCCTCCCACTGGCCGCAGGTCAAAAAGGTTACGATGCCACGGCAGCGCCATGAGGTCAGGGTCAGTCCCGTCTCCTCCTTGGCTTCTCGCAGCAGGCACTCATCCGGGGATTCCTCGCCCTCGAACTTGCCGCCGATGCCGATCCATTTGTCCTGATTCAGGTCGTTTTTCTTCTTGATGCGGTGCAGCATCAGCACGTCATTTCCACGGGTGATGTAGCACAAGGTGGTGTTAAACATAGCCTTCTCCTTACAGCATACGCTGGAGCTTTTCGATGACTTGTGTGAAATACTCCGGTAGCGGCACAAAGACCATCACGGGGCGCTCGTCCCGGGGATGGCGGAAGCACAGCGCTCCTGCGTGCAGGCACTGGCTGTCCTGCCCCAGCTCCGGCTTTTTCCGTCCGTAAACAGTATCACCCAAAATGGGGTGACCGATGTGCGCCATATGCACGCGGATCTGGTGGGTGCGTCCCGTTTCCAGACGGCAGCGGACGTGGGTATAGCCCCGGTAGCGGGCAACCACCTCCCAATGGGTCACCGCTTCCTTGGAATTGCGCTCGGTGACGCACATTCTTTTGCGGTCTGTGGGATGGCGCCCGATGGGGGCGTACACTGTGCCGGAATCCTCCCGGAAGGAGCCGCAGACGATGGCTTCATAGGTGCGTGCCATGGTGTGATCCTTCAGCTGGGATGCCAGAATGCGGTGGGCAAAATCGTTTTTTGCGATGGCAAGCAGACCCGAGGTGTCCTTGTCGATGCGGTGGACGATGCCGGGGCGCAGCTCGCCGTTGATGCCGGACAGCTGATCGCCCATGGCGAAGAGAAGCCCGTTGACCAGCGTATCGTCCTGTTGACCGGCGGCAGGGTGGACAACAAGTCCCTTGGGCTTGTTGATGACCAGCAGATCCTCGTCCTCGTAGACGATGTCCAGTGCCATTTCCGTGGGGGCGATGTCCACGCTCTTCGGCTCGGGGATGGTGAGGGTGATCTCGTCGCCGATCACCAGCTTGTCGTTTTTCTTGGCTTGTTTGCCGTTTCGCAGGACACAGCCCTCATCGATGAGCTTTTGCGCCGCGGAGCGGGTCAGATCTTCTACGGCGCGGGCGAGGTAGGCATCCAAGCGCTCACCGGGAATATCGGGGAAAAGCGTCATTTTTTCTCATCCTTCCAGAAGTCCTTGTTGAAGAACACAAGGTGGATCATCAGCAGAATGCTGCCGCAGGTGATGAAGCAGTCGGCAACGTTGAAAACGGGGAATGTGATGAAGTCTGTTTTGATCATGTCCACCACGTAGCCAAAGCGCACGCGGTCGATCATGTTGCCCAGTCCGCCGCCGTAGATGGCTGCGATCAGCCAGCGCTCCAAGGTGGTGAAGCCCATGGGTTTTTTGAAATATTCCCATATGATCAGCCCGGTAAACAGCACAAAAACCAGCGCGAACAGCCATTGCTGACCCTGAAACGCGGAGAAGGCAGCGCCGATGTTGCGCACGTAAGTCAGCGACAGCACACCGGGGATGAAGGGGATGCTTTCATACAGCTCGATATTGGCGACGGTCAGATACTTGGTGATCTGATCCAGAATCACGATCGCCGCAGCAAAAATTGCGAATTTCAGAAAATTTTTCATACGTCCTCCGATGGAAAAAGCTTTTCTTTATCATATCGGAAAGCGGGGGGAGTGTCAAGTAGATGTCATTGGGAGGATTGTTGCAGGAGATTTCCACGTCTGTCAAGCCTCCCCTATAGGGGAGGTGCCCGGTGTGCACACCGGGCGGAAGGGTTTGAGGGAGTGTGAACCCCTCAGTCATTTGCTCGTTCCTCGCAAATGCCAGCTCCCCTGCGAGGGGAGCCAAGGTTGGTTCCTCGCAATGACAAAAACGTGGCGTTTTTTGCGGTGGCGGGGGCAAGCACCCGCCCTACAAGTTTCACCGAACGTGGGCACCAGCCCCTACAATGATAATCCCGGAGGACGTGGGTAACGTCCTCCGGGGTTTGGAGCTATCTTAGTACATGCCACCCTGTGCGGCAGCGGCAGCAGCGGCTGCGTCGCCTGCGGGGTTGGGCTGGTCGACCACCAGAGATTCGGTGGTCAGCACGCAGGATGCGATGGAAGCGGCATTCTCAAGAGAGGAGCGGGTCACCTTGGTGGGATCGACGATGCCTGCGGCGATCATGTCCACATAGGTCTCGGTGTAGGCATTGTAGCCGTAGCCCACCTTCTTGGAGGAGCGGATCTTCTCGTAGACCACGCTGCCGTCCACGCCTGCGTTCTCGGCGATCTGGCGGATGGGAGCCTGCAGAGCGGTGGCGATGATCTTTGCGCCGGTCTTTTCGTCACCGTGCAGAGTAGCCACCAGCTTCTCAACAGCTGCTATGGCATTGACCTGAGCGGTACCGCCGCCGGCGACGATGCCCTCTTCCACAGCGGCGCGAGTTGCGTTCAGCGCATCCTCAACGCGCAGCTTCTGTTCCTTCATAGCTACCTCGGTCTGTGCGCCGACCTTGATGACGGCAACACCGCCGGAGAGCTTGGCAAGACGCTCGGAGGCTTTCTCCTTGTCGTAATCGGACTCAGTGGTGGCAATGAGATTCTTGATCTCGTTGATGCGGTTCTGGATATTCATGGGATGGCCGTTGCCGCCAACGATGGTGGTGTCGTCCTTGGTGATCTTCACCTGATGGGCAGTGCCCAGCTGATCCC
>JAZNNV010000242.1:0-9220 GCA_045580465.1 Faecousia sp. | reverse complement strand
TGCAGGGCCTGCTGCAGATGGCAGGCATCCCGTATGTCGGTCCCCATGTGTCCGCTTCGGCTGTTGCCATGGATAAGACCCTGACGAAGCTGGTGGTTGACCATGCCGGTGTCCGTCAGGCAGCATGGATGCTGGTGCGCGGTGCAGACGTGGATAACCGTCCTGAATGGGTAGTCGAGCAGGTGGAAAAGCGCTTTGAATATCCCGTGTTTGTCAAGCCCGCAGGAACGGGTTCGTCTGTTGGTGTTTCCAAGGCATCCAACCATGAGCAGCTGAAGGCTGCGCTGCTCAATGCCGGAACCTTTGACAGCAAGATCCTTGTTGAGGAATTTATTGACGGTCGCGAGATCGAGGTTGCAGTGATGGGCAATGAGAGCCCGGTAGCTTCCATCTGTGGTGAGATCGATTCCGGCGCGGAGTTTTACGATTACAACGCCAAGTATGTGACGGACACCTCTGTCGCTTACATTCCTGCCCGCATTGACGAGGATGTGGAGGAGCAGGTGCGTGACGCGGCGGTGCGGATCTACACAGCCATTGGTTGTCAGGGCTTGAGCCGTGTGGACTTCTTCGTGACCCGTCAGGGAAATGAGGTCGTGTTCAACGAGATCAATACGTTGCCCGGATTTACGTCCATTTCCATGTATCCCAAGCTGTTTGCAGCCAGCGGCATTCCGTCCGGCGAGTTGATCGAGCAGCTTCTGGACCTTGCTCTGGAGGCGGGAAAGTGAAGAAGAGGGTAATGCTCTCCATCCGGGGCAGTCAGGCATACCGGGATCAGGAGCCTGAAACCATCGAGCTGGTGACGGAAGGGCAAATGGAATTTGTGGACGGTGGCTGGAATCTTACCTATGAGGAAAGCGATCTGACAGGTCTTGCCGGTGTGACGACGACTTTTCGCGTCGAGCCGGAAAAGGTGACGCTGCAGCGCACCGGAAAGCTGCACTCTACCATGGAATTTCAGGTGGGCAAGTCCCACGACAGCTTGTATCAGATGGAATTTGGCGCGCTGATGATCACTGTCACGACAAAATATCTGTTCTTCGACATTTTGCCGGAAGGCGGCTGCATCGATCTTCTTTATGAGATCGAGATCGAGAAAACAGAGGGCGGTACGATCGAATACCATTTGGATATTCGTACTATTGATTAAAAAAGACTGTTGCAGAGTTCTGCAACATTCTTTTTGTTCGTGTATCAGGCGGTCTCAGTGTCGTCCGTGGGATCGGTGCCTTCCGATGCGGAGGGTTCAGTGGGATCGCTTTCACTGGGTTCGGTCGGATCACTTTCACTCGGTTCCGTGGGATCGCTGGGATCGGTGGGATCGCTGGGGACGGTGGGATCAGTGGGATCTGCCATTTCGGTCTGCAGCTTGACAACGACAGCATCGCGTGCATCGTATTCTGCAGTCAGCAGAAGTTCCTTTTCAAGCAATTGACCGGACACCTTGTCGTATTTATAACGGTAGATCTCCACATCGTAGCCGATGATGGCGGGGAGCAGGACCTGACCGTCTTCATAGCCACCGGGATTGCCGGGCTGCATATAGTTGTGCAACTGTCCGGGGAGCTTGGTCTTGACGACCGGAGTTTCCACTTCAACGCGGTAATCGCGGTTGTCTGTGCCGATGATTTGAATAAGGATCGAGCCGTTGATCGCCTTTGCGGTAATGCGGATGGGATCGGGCAGGGAATTGCGGAAGGTAAAGTCGACCTTTCCTGCTTCGACATAGACATCCTGACCGGCAGCCATAAAGCTGGTGACGTAGGTGTGATTCTTGACATCCACCGGCTCAAGACCTGCCTGCAGGATGCAGTTGAACAGGACGCTTGCCACGTGGGAAACACCGCCGCCCATAACGGAGGCAGGGCGCTTGCCGGCATAGACCATTGCAGGAACGTAGCCCCGTTCAGCAGTCAGCTCGCCGAGGACATCGTTAAAGGAGAAGACCTCGCCGGACTTCAGAATGAAACCGTCCAACGCAAGGCAAGCGGTGGTGACGTTGCTGTTCCAGCTCATGTCGATACCCAGATTGGAGGAAAACTCTGAAAGGGTCTCCTTGAAGAGATTGCTGGACAAGAGCGCCTCAGTAATATTCGGCTCGATGTATGTAAGGGGTATTTTCAGGGTGGTGCCATAGGGGGCTGCGGCGATCTGCTGCTTGACCTCGTCAAGGTCAAAGCCGTAGCCGTAGACCTCAGGGATGATGTCGTAGGTCACAGGGTCGATCTGCGCATCAACAGGAGGAACGCAGAGCAGCTCATACTGCGCCTGCAGATCTTCTTCAATGGATTCAGGAGCCACAACGGTGCATTCACCAACGACCTGGAAGATGTTGATGTTGTAGTACTCCATGACCTTGTTGTAGAGCTTGTTGGTATCAAGACCGTATTCAGCAGAACCAACAAAAATCGTCATGGTCTGATGAGCGACCATGGTGTTGGGAGTGGGAACACCCATCTGCGGTGCTGTTCCGGTGACCTCGATCCAAGGTTGTTCCAGCGTGCTGCTGAACTGCTTGCCAAGGTCATTGATGGAGTTACGGATGTACTCAGTATCCAGATTCAGATACGAGGTGATCGGTACGATGTAGGAGTTTGCCAGCGCATGGGTTTTTGCCTGCTGACGTTCCGCACGGGTGCCGGTGCGTCCGTAATTGTATGCCTCTGCTACGACAGACTCGATATCAAGACGTGCGCCGGTGTCCTTGGGCGACAGCGCAATGGTGGAATCCAGCACGGTGATGGTCATATCGAGCTTTGTGTAGGTGTTGGCTGTGGCTTCTTCCAGTGCCACCTTTGCTTCATCTGGGGTCATGCCGCCCAAATTTACACCGGCTGCGATGACACCCTTCAGGATCCGACCGTCATCCTCAGGCTCGGCAAACATGGTAGCCAAAGTGATGCCCAAGGCGGCGATCAGCAGAACGGTGATGGAAATGAGGGTAATAATGGTGATCTTGTCGCGTTGACTCATGCGACGCTTTCTGGGCTTTCTTGCCGGAGCAGGATGCTCAGACGTGGAACGCGGGGCAGCAGGGCGCTGCGGACGCGGAGTCGGTGCACCGTCGGAACCGACAAAAACACGCTGCGTAGCATCGGTGTCAGGGAAGGCGGGCTTGCCCTGGGACTGAGAGCCGGCAGTATGATCATTGTTCAATCGGTTGTCGTTAATGATAAACCTCTCCTATCTTTCATGCGGCATTTGCCGCGAATATGTTGGACATTTACAAGTGTATTGTACCATATTTTACACAAATTGCAATTTCATTTCGTTACCAAAGGATGAAAATACTGTGAATATCAGCAAATTCAGGCGATTTCATGGTGCTTTCTGAAGTGTTCGATGAAAATCTTGCACTGACGAAGGGCATCAACACCGCTTGCCAGCTTCAATCGAAGCGTGGGTTCTTTGGCAGTGGCAACGAACTGAATACGATTACTGTAGTCCGGGTCGGTGCAGATCCGGCTGACTGCGTCAAAGTTCAGCTCTGTCATCGTAAACAGCACGTCGCTTGCTTTCTGGCGGATGTCCTTGATGTGTAGCTTCTGAGCTTCGGCACGGAGCAGGGCAATGTCAATGAGGTTCAGCACACCCTTCGGCGGATCGCCGTAGCGGTCAATGATCTCATCCAACAGATCGTCGGCATCCTCCTGAGAGCGGATAGCAGCCATGCGGCGGTACAGATCCATCCGTTCCTCACCCCGGGAGACGTAGTCCTGACTGACATTTGCGGTGACGTTAAGGTCTGCAGTGCAATCGGGGGCTTTCGGCTTTTCGCCACGCTCTTCCAAAACAGCTTCGTCCAACAGCTTCAGGTACATATCATAGCCAACGCTCATCATATGACCGGATTGCTCCGCGCCCAGCAGATTGCCTGCGCCGCGGATCTCAAGATCCCGCATGGCGATCTTGAAGCCGGAACCAAACTCCGCGAAATCACGGACAGCAGACAGTCGTTTTTCTGCGATCTCTGTCAGATTCTTGTCGGGACGATAGGTGAAGTAAGCATATGCATGGCGGGTGGAACGTCCCACGCGTCCGCGCAGCTGATGCAGCTGGGAAAGACCGAAGCGGTTGGCGTTTTCGATGATGAGGGTGTTGGCATTGGGAATGTCCAGACCGGTTTCAATGATCGTAGTGCAGACCAGCACCTGAATTTCGCCGTCTGCCATAGCCTGCATCACGTCCCCAAGGGCATCCTCGCCCATCTGTCCGTGAGCAACGGCAACGGACAGACCCGGAATGCGCTTTTGCAGGGCAGAGGCACAACGGTCAATGGTCTCAACCCGATTGTGCAAATAGTAAACCTGACCGCCACGTTCAATTTCACGGCGGATCGCATCATCGATGATGGCATTGTTATGCTCCATGACAAAGGTCTGCACCGGATAGCGGTCTGCCGGCGGCTCTTCAATGGTGGACATATCACGAATGCCGGACAGCGCCATATTGAGGGTGCGGGGAATGGGGGTTGCGGAAAGAGTCAGCACATCGATGCCCTTGGACATTTCCTTTAAGCGCTCCTTATGGCTGACACCAAAGCGCTGCTCTTCGTCGATGATCAGAAGACCGAGATCCTTGTATTCGATGTTCTTCTGCAGCAGCTTGTGCGTGCCGATGATCAGGTCAACTGCGCCGCTGCGCAGCGCCTGCACCGTGCGCCGCTGCTCTGCCGCGGTACGGAAGCGGCTGAGTACGTCGATATTCACCGGGAAGCCGCGGAAACGGGCGATGGCGGTATGATAGTGCTGCTGTGCAAGTACCGTGGTGGGAACAAGGATCGCAGCCTGCTTTCCGTCCATGATCGCTTTCATCACAGCGCGCAGTGCCACCTCTGTTTTGCCGAAGCCCACGTCGCCGCAGAGCAGGCGATCCATGGGGATGGGGGATTCCATGTCGGACTTGATGTCAGCAATACAGCGAAGCTGATCGTCTGTTTCAGGATAGGGGAAGTTGTCCTCAAATTCCAGCTGCCACGGAGAATCAGCAGAGAAGGCGTAGCCCTCTTGCCGCTTACGGGCGGCATAGAGCTGGATCAGCTCCGCAGCCATGTCCTTGGCCGCCTTGCGTGCTTTGGTTTTTGTTTTCTGCCATGCGTCCGAGCCGATCTTGTTCAGGCGGACGGTGGAGTCCTCACCGCCGGAACCGATATATTTGCTCACGAGATCAAGCTGAGTTGCAGGGACAAACAGGGTATCCGAGCCTTGATAGGCGATCTTGACGTAGTCTTTAACAGCGCCATCGACTTTGATCTGCTCCATGCAGACAAAGCGACCGATACCGTAGTTTTCGTGAACCACCAGATCGCCCGGCGTCAGGTCTGTAAAGGAATTGAGTTTTTGGCGGTTGGTGGCAGATTTCTTGGTTCGCTTCTTAGGGGCAGTTTTGGCAATGAGCTGACCTTCTGTCAGAATCGCCAGCTTGCCGCTGGGATACTCCATGCCGAAGGGCAGTGTACCCTCAGTCAGGAAGATCTGACCGGGCTGGGGGAGAAGGTCGAGAGGGATGCACAGAAATGCGGAAAGTCCCTTTTCGTTCAGTTGCATCTGCAGCAGCTCTGCTCTGCGTCTTGTGCCGCACAGAACAAGGGAGGAAAATTCCATTTTTTGATAGTGGGCAAGGTCGGTGACTGCCGTTTCAAGGCTGCCGCCGTAGCCGGGCAGCTGCTTTGCCGTCATCGGAAGCAGTAGCTTAGGGGGATTTTCCTCAGGATAGGAGGTGCCGCCGAAGGAGTCAAAGTAGACGACAGTTCTTCCGTTCAGGCTGGCACAAAAATCCTCCCACTGGCAGACGTAGTCACACAGCTCGCCGGCAAGGATGCCGCCCTGCAGCATCGCGTCCAGCTGCATACCCACCTCTTCGGTGCGGTTGCGGGCGGTGCGCTTGAGGGCGCTCTGGTCGCACAGCACTACGATCGAGTCTTCCGGGATGTAATCCAGCGCGGTGGACATTTCGGGGTAAATCAGCGCCATGTAGCGGTCAGAGGCGGGGTTTTGCACACCGTTCTGGTATTTCTCAAGATCCCGCTCCAGCGTTTTGATCAGATCCTCGTTGGGCGTCTTGCGGCGCTTTTGGCGCGCAATGAGTTTCTCGAGGTCAGCGCACAAACCGGCAATACCGTCAGGATGCAGGCGGGGCTGGGTTTCGCCCACGGGAAGGACGGTGACGGAAGTGATGTTTTCAGTACGGCGCTGGGTCTCTGCATCAAAATAACCCATACAGTCCAGTTCCTCGCCGAAGAATTCGGCACGAACCGGCTGATCGGCAGCAGGTGAGAAAATGTCCACAATACCACCGCGTATGGCGAACTGACCGGGACCTTCGACCATGCTGGTACGGCTGTAGCCGGAGGCGGTGAGCCGCTGGATCAAAACGTCGAGATCGTATTCACAACCGGTTTCCAGCAGGAAGGCGCTGGTGTGCAGCACCTGCGGCGGGATCGTTCTCTGGCTCAGGGCTTCCCAGCTGAGGATCTGCACGGGGGTGCGTCCATGACTGAGGTCGTAGAACTGGCGCAGGCGCTTTTGCTCCCATGCACGGCTGACAACTGCTGTGTCGTACAGCGTCAGCTCACGGGAGGGCAGGGAGGCGGGAACTTCGCCCAGAAAAGCCTTCAGCTCCTCCTGAAGCTTCTTTGCTGCCATATCGTCCTGACAGATGACGGTGACCGGGCGACCGGTGTCCTGTCTGAGGGCGGCGATCATATGGCTGCGGTTGATCTGACCAAGGCCGGTGACAGCAGCAGTATCCCCTTTGGAAACAGCGTCCAAAAGGGGCGGATATTCAGGAACGGATCTTAGAAGCGAGAGAAGCTTTTCCATGGTTTTCCTCCACGTGACAACGCGGAAAGAGGGATCAGATCCCCCTTTCCGTGGTGTTTAGACAATATTTACGGCTTGGAGCCGTTGTAGCGGTTTGCTGTTTCTGGCACACCGCTATCGATGATGCAAAGTGCAGCATCCGCAGCGCGCTTCAGCGCAGACGCCAATGCCTTTTCATCTGCGGCAGAGAAGGGAGAGAGTACCCAGTCCTTCAAATCGGCATCAGTATCGGGCTTTCCACCCACGCCGATCTTGACCCGGGGAAATTCCTGACTTCCCAGCTCAGAGATGATGGATTTGATACCATTGTGACCGCCTGCGGAGCCGTCTGCCCGGATGCGGATGCGACCCGGTTCCAGCGAGATGTCATCAAACAGCACGATGATGCGCTGGGGCGGGATATGAAAATATGCAGACAGCTGCAAGATCGAGCGGCCGGACAGATTCATATAGGTCAGCGGCTTCAGAAGATAGAGCTTTTGACCCTGACGTGTGACCTGACCGTAAAGTCCCTGAAACTTTGCTTTATCGATCTTACAGCGAAGATTTTCCGCCAGAATGTCGATGGCGCGGAAGCCGGCATTGTGTCTTGTCCGTTCGTATTCCTTGCCGGGATTTCCGAGACCCACGATCAGCCAGCGATCTTCCTTGCCAATCAGCTTCCCAAACACGGCTCAGAACAGGTCGGCGATGGAGGTGCCGCCGTGGACGTGGGAGATCGCATGTGCAAACACGGGTGCGACATCCAGGAACTTCAGCTTGCTGCTGGGGGTGTTGCCCACCTGAGGAATGGTGTTCAGGAAGACCATTTCCCGAATGGGGCTTTCTTCAATGCGATCGTAGGCAGGACCGGACAGAACACCGTGGGTGGCGCAGGCGTAGACAGCCTTGGCACCGCCAACCTCAATAAGTGCCTTGGCAGCGTTGCACAGAGAACCGGCGGTATCCACCAGATCGTCATACAAAATGCAGGTCTTGCCCCTAACATCGCCGATGATATTCATGACCTCGGAGACGTTTGCCTTGGGGCGGCGCTTATCGACGATCGCCAGACCCATGTGCATCTTGCTTGCAAAAGCACGGGCGCGACCGACAGAGCCGACATCAGGAGAGACGATGACAAACTCTTCGTAGTTGTATTCAGTTTCGGGGAACTTGTTCATGTAGTACTGGCAGAAAGTGGGGTTGCCCAGCAGATGGTCAACGGGGATGTCGAAGAAGCCCTGGATCTGCGCGGCATGTAGGTCCATGGTCAGCACGCGGTTTGCACCGGCGGCAGTGAGCATGTTAGCCACCAGCTTTGCGGAGATGGGATCGCGGCTCTTTGCCTTGCGGTCCTGACGTGCGTAGCCAAAATAGGGGATCACAGCAGTGATTCGACCGGCAGAAGCACGACGGCAGGCATCGATCATGACCAGCAGCTCCATCAGATGGTCGTTGACGGGCTTGCAGGTGGACTGAATCAGAAATACGTCAGCGGCGCGGACAGTTTCGTTCAGGGTGACAGAAGCTTCACCGTCGGAGAACGTTTTGACCTCGCTGTCACCGATCTCGATGCCCAGTTCCTTGCAGATCGTGCGGGCGAATTCCGGATTGGAGTTGCCGCAGAAGACCTTGATATTCTCACCGTACTCAATCATCTAGAAATACCTCACTTTATCTTTATTTGTGCGTGAAAAGTTCCAAATCCATTATAGCATTGTGCAGGCAGAAAAAGCAACCTGCTTTTTGAGAAAAATACCCCCAAAAAACAAGGAAATGTCAATGCTTCTTTAAGTCAAATCGCTGAGAATAATTGTAAACAAACCAATAACTTTTGCGAAAGGGGTTGCATTTTTGTGTGGAGGTGCTATAATATTAGCACTCAGATAATAAGAGTGCTAAAAAGGAGCGACGATTTATGGAAAAAATGCAGTTCAAAGCAGAATCCCAGCGTTTGCTGGATCTGATGATCCATTCCATCTATACCCACAAGGAGATCTTCCTGCGTGAGATCATTTCCAATGCCAGCGATGCCATCGACAAGCTGGCATATACCGCCCTGACCGATGAGAAGGTCGGATTGAATCGTGATGACTTTGAAATCACCATCACCCGCGCGCCCGATGCGCGGATCCTGACGGTTTCCGACAACGGTATCGGCATGAGCCGCGAGGAAATGGAAGAAAATCTCGGCACCATCTGCAAGTCCGGCTCTCTGGGCTTCAAGCAAACCATGGAAAAGCAGGAGGACATCGACATCATCGGTCAGTTCGGTGTTGGCTTCTATTCTGCGTTTATGGTAGCGGAATCGGTGACGGTGATCTCCCGGAAGTACGGCTCAGAGAAGGCGTATAAGTGGGTGTCCGACGGCGTGGATGGCTATACCATCGAGGAATCTCAGCGTGATTACCCCG
>JAZNNV010000241.1:0-9267 GCA_045580465.1 Faecousia sp. | reverse complement strand
CGCCACTACAATCGCCTTTCCCCCCATTTGATTTGGCGGGAGCAAGCACCCGCCCTACATTACCAACAACCCAACAACGTCAATTACATCGACAATCGATGCATATATAAGGAGAAAATCATCATGAACAGAAAGTATCGCAAGACCCTCATTGCCGGTAACTGGAAAATGAACAAGACCCCCTCCGAAACCAAGGAGTTTATGGCTCAGCTGAAGACCATCCTGCCCAAGGGCCGCTGGTGCGACGTGGCACTGTGTGTTCCCGCTGTCTGCATCCCCGCAGCTGTCCGCGCCATGCGCGACACCCGTGTGGGCATCGGTGCTGAAAACTGCAACGCCAACGCAAGCGGTGCCTACACCGGCGAGATCGCTACCAACATGCTGGTAGACGCAGGCTGCAAGTACGTGATCATCGGTCACTCCGAGCGCCGCGAGATGTACGGCGAGACGGATGCTGATGTCAACGCAAAGGTTCTGGCTGCTCTGGAAGCAGGTCTGACCCCCATCATGTGCTGCGGCGAGACTCTGGCACAGCGTGAAGCCGGCATCACCGCCGAGCATATCACCATGCAGATCAAGCTGGGTCTGGCAGGCGTTCCCGAAGACAAGATCCGCAAGGTCGTCATCGCCTACGAGCCCATCTGGGCAATCGGCACCGGCCTGACCGCTACCCCCGAGCAGGCTGAGGAAGTCTGCGAAACGATCCGCAGCGTCGTGCGCAAGCTGTATTCCTTCAAGAATGCCCGCGCCATCTCCATCCTCTACGGCGGCTCCATGAACGAGAAGAACGCCTACGAGCTGCTGGCTCAGCCCGACATCGACGGCGGTCTGATCGGCGGCGCATCTCTGGTCGCTGAGAAGTTCGTCAAGATCATCGAGGCTGCCAACCAGCCCACTGTTTGATTGTAAAAAGGAGCAGCAAGTGCTGCTCCTTTTTACAATCAATGATATCCGTTCCTTTCAGAACAGGTGATATATCTTCGATATGATGTCGCACTTCGTGCGATAATGTATGCCTACGGCATATGTCGGGACGGATATTATATCATACGGCGCAGCCGTATATCATATCGCTTCTGCGATACATCATTCATCATTAAGTAAAAGGACGTGAAGTCAGGTGGAGAAAACCAAATATCCCATCGTTTTGGTGCACGGAATGATGGTCAAGGACTTTTCCTTCTATCCGGCGTTTCGCCACATTGCCGATTTTCTGCGGGAGCAGGGGCTGACTGTCTATGTCACCAATCAGGACGGTGTCGGCACCGTCGCCGGCAATGCCCAGCAGCTGAAAGAAGAGATTTTGCAAATTCTCACCAAGGAAAACTGTGACAAGGTCAACCTCATCGCCCATTCCAAGGGCGGTCTGGACAGCCGCTGCATGATCTCACACCTTGACATGGAAAAGCACGTTGCTTCCCTGACCACGCTTTCAACTCCGCACCATGGCTCCGGGCTCAGCGCCAAGCTTCTGAAAATGCCCGGCTTTCTTGCGAAGACCGTCGCCTTCTTCATTGACCTCTTTTACCGCGTTTTACGGGATCAAAACCCGGATACCCTCACCCTTGCGAAGGAGCTGACCGCTGAAGCCATGGAAGCCTTCAACGCATCAACGCCCAACGCCCCCGCCGTTTACTATCAGAGCTATTCCTCCACCTCCCCGCGCAAGAAGGCATTTTTGCGCTACATCCCCTATGAGATCTCCCGCTATTGCGAGCAGGACGACACCGACGGCATGGTTTCCGTCACCTCCAGCCAATGGGGCGACTATCGCGGCTCTATGGAGGGTCAGGTGGATCACTTCAAGATGGTAGGCGTCTACGGAACAAAAAAGAGCCTGACGGGTGTGGGTCTTTTCTACCTGCACATTGCCCGTCACCTGAAAAAAATGGGATTTTGATTCTACAAATCGAATTTACGGGGCAGTCGCCGGCGCGGCTGCCTCATTTTTTTGTAAAGTGTTGCATTTTGCGGTCAAATGCAGTAAAATGGCAGAAACTACGAAAGGAGGATCCCACATGCAGACACGAATTCTACCCGGCGACAGCGAAGTGAATGTACTTCTCGCCGCGCTTCATCTGACCACCGGCGAACTGGTGGCATTGCCCACGGAAACTGTCTACGGTCTGGGCGCCAACGGCTTAAATCCCGAGGCTGTGTCAAAGATTTTTGAAGTCAAGGGTCGCCCGCAGGACAATCCCCTGATCCTCCACATCGCAGACCCGGAGCAAATGGAGCTGGTCTGCGAGAACATCCCCGAAAGCGCCTACCGGCTGGCAGCTGTTTTCTGGCCCGGACCGCTGACCATGGTGCTGCCGGCAAAGGACTGCGTGCCGCTGTCCACCCGCGCCGGTCTGCCCACTGTGGCTGTCCGCTGCCCCGATTGCGACATCACCCGACAGATCATCCGCCATGCGGGTGTTCCCGTGGCTGCGCCCTCTGCCAACATCTCCGGCAAACCCTCTACCACCACCGCACAGCACGTTTATGACGATCATGCCGGCAAGATCCCGCTGATCATCGACGGCGGCCCGTGCCGCGTGGGTGTGGAATCCACCATCGTGGATCTGACCGCAGAACGCCCCCGACTGCTCCGCCCCGGCGGCATCACCCCGGAGCAGCTTCTGGAAGTGCTGGGCGATTTGGTAATAGACAAGGCGGTTACTGCACAAATTGATAAGGATGCCGTTGTCAAAGCCCCCGGCATGAAATACAAGCACTACGCCCCCCAAAGCGAGGTCGTCATCGTATCCGGCTCCCGGGAAAAGGCAGCCGCCTATATCCACGCCCATTACGCAAAGGGCGAACGGGTGCTGTGTTTTGAGGAAGAATTGACGCTGTATCAGGATTGTGATCCCCTCGCCTACGGTAAGGAAGCGGATGTTGCCACCCTTTCCGCCGGTCTTTTCGCCGCGCTGCGGGAGCTGGACGATCCTTCCATCACCAAGATCTATGCCCGCTGCCCCGTAGGCGGTGGTGTGGCTTACGCGGTGCAGAACCGGCTGAAGAAGGCAGCCGCCTTCCACATCATCGATGCGGAGGTGGAAGCATGATCCTCGGCATCACCGGCGGCACCGGCTGCGGCAAAACCACCCTGCTGAACCTGATCGAAGTCCGCGGCGGCACTGTCCTCGACTGCGATGCGATCTACCACAAGTTATTGCAGACAGACGTTACCCTTCTGGATGCCATCGAAGCCCACTTTCCGGGAACGGTAGAAAACGGTACGCTTGACCGCAAAAAGCTGGGTGCCATCGTCTTCGCAGATGAGCAAAAGCTGCTGCAGCTGAATGCCATCACCCACGGCGCAGTAAAAGCCGAGGTAATGAAGCATCTGGACGGCGAGCTTGTTGCCATCGATGCCATCGGTCTTTTTGAGGGCGGGCTTGCAGAGCTTTGCGATGTGACCGTTGCGGTCACCGCGCCGGTTGAAGCGCGTATCGCGCGGCTGATGCAGCGCGACGGGATTTCGGAAAGCTATGCCCGCAGCCGCATTGCTGCCCAGCACGATGAAAACTGGTATCACAGCCGCTGCAGCCATGTTCTGGAAAACAACGGCACGATCGAAGAATTTACAGCAAATTGTATTGCGTTTTTGCGCGATCTCGGTATAATAAAAACATCCACTTGAAAAGGAGATAATCTCATGACCAACGAAGAATTGAAAGAATCCCTGTTGATGGCTCCCAAGAACGGCTATGCCCGCATCAGCGCCGAACAGCGTGCTGAGATGGAAAGCTACTGCAAAGGCTACACCGCCTTTATCGATGCCTGCAAGACCGAGCGTGAAGCGACCGCATGGGCTGTTGCCGAAGCGGAAAAGCAGGGCTTCAAGCCGCTGGTTGACGGCATGGACATCAAGCCCGGCGACCGTATTTATATGAACAACCGGGGCAAGTCCATCATTCTGGCTGTCGTCGGTGCGGAGTCCCTCGCCAAGGGTGCCAACATCTGCGCTGCCCACGTTGACTCTCCCCGCATGGACCTGAAGCCCAATCCCCTTTATGAGGATTCCGAAATCGCCTACTTCAAGACCCACTACTACGGCGGCATCAAGAAGTATCAGTGGCCCACCGTGGCACTGGCGCTCCATGGCGTTGTCTGCAAGAAGGACGGCACGACCGTCACCATCACCATCGGCGAAGACGAAAACGACCCCATTTTGGTGGTTTCGGATCTTCTGATCCATCTGTCTGCCGATCAGATGCAGAAGACCGCCGCGCAGGTCATCGCCGGCGAGCAGCTGAACGTCATCCTCGGCACCGGGCCTCTGGGGGGCGAGGGCAGCGACCTTGTAAAGCTGCACATCATGAAGCTGCTGAACGAAAAGTACGGCATCATCGAGTCCGACTTTCTCTCTGCCGAGCTGACCATCGTCCCCGCCGGTCGCTGCCGCGAGGTGGGTCTGGATCGCAGCCTGCTGGGTGCTTACGGTCATGACGACCGGGTCTGCTCCTACGCAGAGCTGGCAGCGCTGTTCTCTCTCACCGTTCCCAACAAGACTGCTGTGTGCATCCTTGCGGACAAGGAAGAGATCGGCTCCGTGGGCATCTCCGGCATGCAGAGCGATGCCTTTGAGTATTTCATGGACATTCTGTGCTGCGCCCAGAACGCCAAGCCCAGAGAGTGCTTCGCAAATTCCTTCTGTCTGTCCGCAGACGTTTCCAACGCATTCGACCCCAACTTCGCAGAGACCTGCGACCGCCGCAACAACAGCATGCTCAACTACGGCGTCGCCATCTGTAAGTACACCGGCTCCCGCGGTAAGGGCGGCGCATCCGACGCTTCCGCTGAGGCAATGAGCCACATCCGCACTACCTTTGACAACGCAGGTGTTATCTGGCAGATCGCAACCCTCGGTAAAGTCGATCAGGGCGGCGGCGGCACTGTGGCAGCCTATATGGCAAACCGCAACATCGTCACCGTCGACGCCGGCGTACCCGTGCTTTGCATGCACGCCCCCATGGAGCTGGTCTCCAAGCTGGACTGCTACGAAACGATGCTTGCCTGCAAGGCGATCTATCTGGCATAATCTATAAAGCACACAAAACCGACAGGTATTTCGCCTGTCGGTTTTTGCTTCCTTTCACACAATACGCACGGGCAGTCATCTCTCCCTTGTCAAAGCTGTCTTTTCATGTCATAATACTGGTAGAAATAATTTTTTTGTGATGCAATAAAATGATAGTTTTAAGGATTGTAATAATAGATAGGAAAGTCGATCGACCCGTTATTTCATGGAATAAAGATTTTGATAAAAGGAGTTGAAACGTATGAAAACGGTTTTTGTGGCATTCCTTCTTTGTGCTATGATGGTGACTCTTTTTGCGGGTTGCCAAGCGCCCTATGATCCCAATGTTCTTTACGATGAACCTCTTTCTGAAGAGTTAAAACAGGAAATCAATAACGTCCTAAAGATTAATTTAGACTATGTTGATTACTATTACGGGAGTCGGGTTTATGGAATTATAAACGACTGCGTTATTATCCGAGTGGATGACGGGCTTGATTTGGAACTAACTGACCCAACTTTTGAGGTTGCCGGATATATGTTTGATTGGTCGGGAAAATTTAATTTCATAGTTTATCATGATGGGGAGATCTGCTACTTAAAAGAAGCTTATGAAAAAAACTGGCTAACAGCAAAGCAAATCGAGGTCATTCATGCAAAAAGCCATGCAGCGTTTGCAAACAAAATACATCTAACAACAGAAACGGATCTCTACCCTAATTGGGGATACGATTGCGATTATCTTTATAGGGATCCGCCTACCGAGCAGTTAAAAGAAGAAATTTCCAGCGCGTTCTCGGCACAGTATGCCATTGCAGTCGATTGGGACTACGCGTATACATTCTATGGAACGATAAACGGATGTGCAATTCTTATGATTGTCGATCAGAAGGATGAGCGCGTCCATTGTACAAAAAAAATTATTGTGTCTTCTTCGGGAAGAGAAGAGCCGTTCGAATGGCTTGCTCCGTTTGAACTTTATGCATATCGAAACGGAGAGGTTTGCACATTACAGGAAGCTTTTGACAAAGAATGGCTGTCAAGAGTCTACATTGAACATATTCGGCAAAGAAATATCCAGTATTATGCAGAGCTGTATCATTCATGATGGCAATAACATAGCCGCACCCGGTTTCCGGGTACGGCGATTTAAAAACGCTCCGGGACTGCTGCAGCTGCGGCAGTCCCTTTCTTTTTTCGTCTATTTACTTTTTCAACAAGCGATGCTATAATAGACAGATAGAAAGGTGGTGGCAAAATGCGCGAAATATGGCAGGAATTTAAGAGCTTTTTCCGCAAGGGCGATATGGTCCTGCTGGCACTGTGCCTAGCCACCTCCGCCTTCGGATGTATCGTCGTTGCCAGTGCCACCAACGCTGCCAAATTCGGTGTCAACACCCGTTACGTGCCGCTGCAGATCATTTGTACGCTGCTGGGCGTTCTCATGTACGCGGTCATGTCCTCCATCGATGCGGACGTGTATTCTGAGCACCGGGCGGTATTCACCTTTCTGAACTTCGGTCTGCTGCTTCTGCTGATCCCCTTCGGCACAGACAATAACACCGGCAACAAAAGCTGGATCCCCATCCCCTTCATCGGTGTCCATGTGCAGCCTGCGGAAATCTGCAAAATCTTCTATATCCTCATATCCGCGTCGGTCATGGCATCGCACCAAAACCGCATTTCCAATTACAAATCCGTTTTGCACATGGTCGGACATTTTGTTCTGATCGCCGGAGGCAACTACCTGATCTCCAACGACCTTGGTCTGTCGCTGGTTTTTGCGGCGATCTTCGTGGGCATGGTCATCGCCGGCGGTGTGGGTAAGGCGTGGATCTTCGCCGGTATTGCCCTTATCGTTGCAGCCTCTCCCATAATTTGGCAGTTCTTCTCAGAGGAACAGAAAAACCGAATTCTGGTGCTTTTTATCCCGGAGGTCATCGACCCCACAGGTCTCGACGAGCTGTGGCACACCACCTCCAGCTTAAATTCCCTCACCGGCGGCGGTATGCTGGGTCAGGGTCTTTTCAACGGCAACCGCACCCAAGGCGGTCAGCTGTTCGCCCAGCATACGGACTACATTTTCTCCTCCATCGGCGAAGAGCTGGGCTACGTAGGCTGCATGCTGGTGGTGGCGCTGATGATCGCCATCGTCGCCCGCTGCATCTGGGTGGGCAGACAGAGCAAGGACTATATGCGCCGCATGGTCTGCTTCGGCGCAGCAGTGGCGCTGATGTTCCAGGTGATCCTCAACATCGGCATGTGTATCGGCGTCATGCCCGTCGTCGGTCTGACCTTGCCGCTGATCAGCTACGGCGGCAGCTCCATCATCACAACTTATATGATGCTGGGTCTTGTCTCCGGCGTACACGCCCGTCCTGCCCCTCGCAGCCACGAACGCTATATCCGTCCTCCCCGCTACTGAACGGGGAGGATTTCCTTTCCGGCGACGAAAATTAGGTATTGCATTGCGTAAAAAGTTATGCTATAATACCCTAGTGTCCGAAGGCGGGCGCTTCACATTGGGATGTCGCCAAGCGGTAAGGCACCAGACTTTGACTCTGGCATTCGTAGGTTCAAATCCTGCCATCCCAGCCAACTCAACCTCTAAAAGCCGTCTCTTGGCGCAGAACCGATCTCTTGCTTCGGCTGTGCAATTTGAAAGGCTTGAAATACGCCAGTATTCCTGCTCTTTCAAATTTTCATCCGCAACAACATCTTTGGCTCTGCGCACAATATTCGACTTTTGAGGTATCGCTCGACCCGCTAGCTCAGCTGGCAGAGCAATTGCCTTTTAAGCAATGGGTCTGGAGTTCGAATCTCCAGCGGGTCACGACGACACGCGCATTCGCACCATCATACAACTACCGGTTGTATCCCATCGTCTGCGCCGCCATTGCTATTTGGGAAAATTATGCTAAAATGAGGGTACAGCGCTGATACAAACACAAGGAGTTTGCTATGAATATTGGAAATCAAATCAAAGCCCTGCGTCTGAAAAAATCCGTAACGCAAGAGGCTATGGCTGAGCATTTCGGCATGACCGCTCAGGCGATCAGTAAATGGGAGTGCGGCACATCCGTGCCGGATATTTCGTTGCTGCCGGAGCTTTCGGCATATTTTGGCGTGACCATCGATGCCCTTTTCGCCTTGGATGACGAAACCCGTATGGAGCGCATTCAGAATATGCTGTGGGATGAGCGTTACCTGGACCCGGCAGCTGTGGAAAACGAACGGACTTTCCTGTTGGAAAAGGCCCGCCGGGAGCCGGAGAGCGGTCGCCCCCACGAGCTTTTGGCTGACATGGAAATAAAGCTCAGTCAGGAACATCGAAGCAAGGCTGCTGAATATGCCATGGAAGCCCTTCGTCGTGACCCCAATCTGGTGGAAGCCCATTCTCTGCTGGTACAGGCGATGAAAGGTCGCTGTTGGGATTGGTGCGAGACCAACCATGCCGCTCTCATTCGCTATTATGAGGAGTTCATGGAGAAAAACCCGGATAATTGGCACGGAGTCATGTGGCTCCTCGACCAGCTCATTGACGACTACCGCTTTGACGAAGCGGAAAAATGGCTGACTGTTTTCGACAAAATCGACACTTCCTTCCGCGTTCCTCTGTATCGGGGTATATTGGAATGGCATCGGGGCAACAAAGAGGAAGCCTACCGCATTTGGGCAGCACTTTGTCAGCAGTATCCCCAGCGTTGGAACTTGCCGGATACGATCGCGGACTATCTTGCCCGGGACGGACGGTATGACGAGTCAATTCAATGGCATCGCAAGGCTCTGGCGGTTGGCAAGCCGCCCCGCTATGTAGACCCAATCATCTCTATCGCCCAGATCTTGGAAATTCAGGGGGATTATGCCGGAGCGATCGCCGCCCGGGAAGAAGAACTGGAAATATACAAAACAGAGTGGAACTTTACCGAGGGTGAAACGGCGGATGCTGTTCGACGGGAGATCGCCAGATTAAAAAAACGGTTGTGATATTAGAGACTGTCTGAAAAACGTCAACATGCCCAAACAGTGGTTTTTTCCGCCGTACGGCACTTTTTCCTTGAAATACACCCAGTATTCCAGCGTTAAAATGCTTCGCTCACGAAAAGATTCCCTGCTGTTGGGCACATTTCCGGTTTATAGATAGAGTCTAATAAAAGGTGCTGCCTCATATGATTTTTTAGATCATTTTGAGACAGCACCTTTGTTATACTGTTATTTTTCCAAAGCCATGACCTTATCGATCCGGCGCTGGTGGC
>JAZNNV010000240.1:0-2482 GCA_045580465.1 Faecousia sp. | reverse complement strand
GTGGATGCAAGCGTTGAGGTGCCGAATGTAGAGCATATCAGCGTCGTGTACATGGAACCGACTGTCTTTGATGCAAAGGATGTGCGAACGGTCGCAGAGGCGTGCTTCACCGTGCCTTATACGCCCGTGCCGGACAGCCTTGCGCCGTTTCAGGTGCCAGATGCGGCGAGCACAAGCTCTTTTCGGATTACAGGCCAGCAGGAAAATGCCCAAGGACTGCGGGAAGTGCTGAACTACCATCAGTATTATCAGACAAATGGCGTGCCGCGGGAGGGAAGCCTCTCATTTGATAATGCTGCCCGCTACTATCAGTGGAAATACGGAGATGAGACTGCGGGCGAGCCGTCTGATGCCGCAGTGCAGACTGCGCTTTCTTTGGCGGCGAAAATTGCGCCTCAGTTTGAACTGGCGCATGTGGACCGCACCCATGGCATGAATCGTGCGGATATGGAAACGCCGCCCGCTGCGCAGACCGGCAGCCGGTTTATGTTCACGCGCAGTTATGAGGGCGTGCCCAGTGTATATACCGGCAAGGATTGTACGGCATACGACAACCTGAATGATACCTATATCCGCAAGATTCCCTATGAAGTGCTGTATATCATTGTGGATGATATTTCCGGCGTGATGGTGGAATGGCGTTCACCGCACAGAATCACAGGTATTGATACCAAAGATACAGAGCTCTTGTCTTTTGCGGAGATCATGCGCATCGCCGGGCAGTTGCTGCCGCTGAAATATGCATTCAACGAAAAATACCTTGAGGCGCGCAATCAGGATGCACACCGCATGACGGTGGATCGCATTACGCTGAGCTATACGCGTGTTCAGAGCAAAAACGATCCGTCACGCTATTTGTTTGTGCCCGTATGGGATTTCTTTGATGCGCGGGATGCGTTGACATCGTTACTGACTGTCAACGCCATTGACGGTACCGTCATCGACCGTGGCTACGGCTATTGAGGTGAATGACATGAAAAAGATGATTGCTTTATTGCTTTTTATTTCGCTGCTTTTCTCTACGGCGCTGGCGGATGTTGCGTCGCAGGTGGGTGCCCCTGCAACGTATCAGGCGGATTATTACTCCAACACCAAGAAAACCAACGTGCATGTGGACGCGGTGGTTTATGTTCCCGATGTGGAATCCATCAATACTTACGCCGTCACGGGCCGCGACGTAACCCTTGCGGACACCAAAGCCGTGGCGTTGGCTGCCGCACCGGAAACGGATTGGCTTATCGACTGGCAGCCGGAGCCTTTGGGCGTCAACTGGTCGGGAAACCGTGATGATTATACCTATTACGAGTCGGGTGAGAGCGGCTATTGGGGGTATGATCTGCATTTCAAGTGGCAACCTTTGCACGATGGCACCGCTGAGTATTCCTCCTATAAAAACGGCGATCCAGACGGCTGGATTTGGGCTTGCAACAGCTTCAAGGAAACGGTCTTTGGTTTGCGTCGACTTGAAACAAAACTGGATTATGACTATACCGTGTACGAAAAAGGAGAATCGGTCTTCTTTCCTGCGCGCGCTCCGTATCTTGAAACCGTAGAAGAAACGCCCGCTCCCGACAAAAAGCTACCCAAGCAAACGCTGACCTGGGGCGAAGCGACTGCTATGGCGGAAGCGTTCATCGGGCAGGTATCCTCCGAGTTTACGCTCTCCTGGATCGGCCAATGTGCCGGAGAGGGCACCAATCGCAGGGCCTATGCGTTTCAGTTTTCGCGCGTTATTGACGGCGTGCCGGTTACCTATACGTCGCACAGCGTAAACGGCACCAGCGCGGACGAGCAGCAGTATTCCTCGCCACCCAAAACAGAGGTGATCTCCTGCGCGATTGATCAGGATCGTATCGCTGGCGTTTACTGGCAAAACCCCTGGGAGGTTGGCGAGGTCATCAGCGAGGACGTAAAGCTTTTGCCCTTTGACAAGATCATGGAGGTTTTCGGTGCGATTGCGCCCCTGTCCATCCAGAATATGGAGAACGAAAACCAGGCCGTGGGCGGCAAAAGCAACCGCTGGGAGATCAAAGAGATTCGCCTGGGCTATATGCCGGTGCTGCGCAAGGACAACAGCGGCGAATGGGAACTGCGGCCCGTGTGGGATTTCATCGGCGTTCGCTCCTTCGCGTATGAATATTACAACTGGCCCGGCAACAGCGCGCTGACCATCGACGCGATTGACGGCACGGTTATTGACAGAAGATATGGATATTGAGGTAAAACAGATGAAAAGAATGATTGCATTTTTGTTTGTGCTGCTATTGCCGCTTTGCGCTGGGGCCGAAACACTTCAAGATCGGCTCGGTGCACCTTCGCATGTTGCGGACACCTTCAAGTCCAACACCGGGAAAACAGTGATTACCGTGGACGCAGAGGTGTATGTTCCAAACGTTGATCGTATTCCCGTATATTCTGTGTCCCCTCGGACTTTTTCGCCGGATGAATTGCGGGCGATGACAGCTACCTGTTTTGGCACTAT
>JAZNNV010000239.1:0-3713 GCA_045580465.1 Faecousia sp. | reverse complement strand
GGCGCACTGCATGATGATGCTGTCCAGCTTTCCGTTTGCGTTACTGGTGTGCCAGTAATCGCTGCCGGTCAGAAGGGAAATCTTTTCGTCAAGGGTGAGCGATTTGATGTCGTATTTCATAGATCATAGCTCCTTTTCTTTATTTCATGCATCCATTATAACATGGTGTATTCTCAAAATGTTCGTAAAACCGCTTGAAAAACTATCAGTTTGTGATATAATAACAACATGAGAAGCTATTACGAAAAAATGCGGGACGATTCCGGCGAACTGATGGTTCAGCATAATGCCAAAGGAACGTTTCCTGCCCATTTCCACAGAAATCTTGAAATCGTGCTTGCAAAGCGGGGAAGCTACGAGATACTGATCAACGGCCGCATGTGTAAAACGGAGGGCGATGCCGTTATCGTGATAGACAGCTTCGACCTGCACGAGTACATCAGGCGTGACCCGGATGCGTCCGGGAAACTGGAAAATGAGATACTGGTCATTCCCTATGACTACGTGCGCGATTTTCAATACTTCAAAAAGGGTCGCAGCATTGCTGAGCCGATGATTTGCGACGGGGCGCTGACTGAACAGCTGATGGCGCTGACAAAGCAGTACCTGTCCCCAAAGGAAAGCGAAGCGATCCGCAAAAGTGCGGCACAGCTGCTGCTATCCATGCTTGCGGAGCAGCTTCAATGGACGCAAGGGCCTGCAAAGGGTGAGGTAGAACTGGTCAGACAGATCCTTTCCTACATCCACGAAAACTATCAAAAAGGACTCCATCGAAGCGATATTGCCCGTGTGTTGGGCTATGCGGAAGCCCATATCTCCCGGGTGTTTCACAGCTATTTGTCTATGGGGATTCCGGAATATGTGGGAAGATTGCGGCTTGATCATGTAGAAAGCGCTCTTCAAAACGGCGATCACCGCAACCTGGCGGCGCTGATTTCCGAGGCAGGCTTCCAAAGTCAGCAGACCTATTACAGATGGAAAAAGAAATATGCCGGTGAAGGAAAATAAAAAACCGACCCGTGTGGGTCGGTTTTTGTTCATCCAACAAACAAGGGGAACAGTATGGCGGTCAGAACACCGGCAACTGTCAGTGATAAGCTGCTGACCGCACCGGTCAGGGGGGAAAGCTCATGGGCTTTGGAGGTGCCGATGACGTGGGATGCCGTTCCGAAGGCAACGCCCTGTGCAACCGGGTGCTTGATCCGAAACAGCTTGCAAAGCAGCGGACCGACGATGCTGCCCAAAATGCCGGTGATGATAATGGCAGCGGCAGCGATGGCGGAGTTTCCACCGCCTTGCTCACTCAGCGCAAGACCTACAGCGGTGGTGACGCTCTTGGGAAGCAAGGACGCCAGCATTACGTTGTCCATGTTCAGCAGCCGGCAGAAGCCGAATACGAACAGAAGGCTTGTCAGCGTGCCGGCGCAGATGCCGATCAGGATCGCTTTCATGTCCTTTTTGAGAATCTGCAGCTGCTCGTAAAGGGGCACGGCAAGACAGATGGTGGCGGGGGTCAGCAGCCACGAGATGGTCTTCATGCCCGTCTGATAGGCATCAATGGGGTAGCCGGTCAGCAAAAGCGTGCCGATGACCAATACAATTGCAATCAACAGGGGATTGCACAAAGGAAATTTGACCTTTTTTGACACAAACAAGCCGACCTGATAGGCAGCAATCGTAATAACAAGGGGCAAAAAGGTGAGGTTACTCATTGGTATCCTCCTTTTTGCAAACGGCTTGACACACGATGCCGGACACCCCAAAGACCAGAATGGTGGATGCGGCGATCAAAAGCAAAATCCAGCCGAGATTCGGCAGAAGCAGTCCCCAGCTTTCCAGCAGATTGACTGTGGGCGCTACGAACAGAATAGGCATGATCGTCAGCAGAAAGCCACTGAACTCCTTGACGTGCTCGACCTTAACCAGCTTCAGGCACAGTGCCAAAAACAGAAATACCAAGCCGTATATCGCGGCGGGAATGGGCAGGGGTAGCAGTGCCTGCAGCGCCTCACCCAGCAGGGTGAAGCCGAAGATCAGAAGACCCTGACGCAGATAGTTAATCATATTTTGCCTCCACCTGACACAGATCCTTGATCACCTCGCCCGCCATAATGAGTCCTGCCACCGCAGGAACAAAAGACACAGAGCCGGGGGTGGAGCGGCGGGAAGAGCCTTCACGCTGCGGCTCAAGCGCTTCGTCTGATTGCGGATCTGTGGGAAGCTCCGGCGAATAGACCACCTTCACACCCTTGATGCCCCGCTTGCTACATTCTTTGCGCATGATGCGCGCCAGCGCGCAGCCGGAGGTTTTGGAAATGTCGGCAACACGGAATGCGGTGGCATCCAGCTTGTTGCCCGTTCCCATGCAACTGATGACGGGAACACCGGCTTCTTTTGCCTGAGCGATCAGCTGGAGCTTTCCGGTAACGGTGTCGATGGCGTCGATCACATAGTCGTACCGGGTGAAATCAAACTGATCAGCCGTTTCCGGCAGATAAAAGGTTTCGTGGGTGGTTACAACGATGCTGGGATCGATGTCCGCGATACGTGCTTTTGCCGCCTCCACCTTGGAAAGACCCACGGTGGAATGCAGTGCCAGCAGCTGGCGGTTCAGGTTGGTAGGATTGATGGTGTCGTCATCCACAAGATCGATGGCACCGATACCGGCACGGGCAAGGGCTTCTGCGGTATAGCCGCCCACACCGCCCAAGCCGAAAAGGATCACCCGAGAAGCACGCAGCTTGTGGAGTCCCTCCTGACCCAGAAGAAGACGGGTACGGGAATACTGATCGGGCATGATTTACACCTTTTCGATCGCCTGCTTCAGATCGGCGATCAGATCCTCGGCATTTTCAAGACCGCAGGAAAGACGGATCAGGTCTGCGCCCACACCGGCAGCGGTGAGTTGCTCGTCGGTCATCTGACGGTGGGTGGCGGAGGCGGGGTGCAGGCAGCAGGTGCGGCTGTCAGCAACGTGGGTCTCGATCGAACCCAGCTGCAGGTGCTTCATGAAGACCTCCGCAGCCTTTCTGCCGCCTTTCAGACCGAAGGAGATGACACCGCAGGAACCGTTCGGCAGATACTTCTGCGCCAGCTCGTAATACTTGTCACCCTTCAGACCGCAGTACTTGACCCATGCGACCTTCTCGTTATTCTGCAGGAACTCGGCGATTTGCTGTGCGTTGCTGCAGTGCTGACGCATACGGAAGGGAAGGCTTTCCAAGCCGAGGTTCAGCAGGTAGGCACTCTGGGGACTCTGGCAGCAGCCAAAGTCGCGCATCAGCTGGGCAGTACACTTGGTGATGAACGCGCCTGCAAGACCGAAGCGCTCGGTGTAGGTGACACCGTGGTAGCTGTCGTCAGGGGTGCAAAGACCCGGGAACTTGTCGGGATATTTCGTCCAGTCGAACTTGCCGCTGTCCACGATGCAGCCGCCCACGGCGGAAGCATGACCGTCCATATACTTGGTGGTGGAGTGGGTGACGATGTCCGCGCCCCACTCAATGGGACGGCAGTTGACGGGAGTTGCGAAGGTGTTATCGATAATGAAGGGGATGCCGTTATCATGGGCAGCCTTGGCAAACACCTCGATGTCCAGCACATTCAGCGCCGGATTTGCGATGGTCTCGCCGAAGACCAGCTTGGTATTGGGCCGGATGGCTGCACAGATCTCTTCATAAGTAGAGTCGGGGCTGATAAAGGTAGCTTCGATG
>JAZNNV010000238.1:0-6942 GCA_045580465.1 Faecousia sp. | reverse complement strand
CAGATACCGAGGCCAGCGCCGAGAGCAACAACGAGGGTCTGAAGAACACCAACAGCAGAATTAAAGAAAGCCATAAAAGTACCTCCGAAAAAATAATTTTTTGATTTAGATTTTGGAAGGTACATTCATTCCACGATTTTTCACTGGTTCGTTATGAAGTTAGGCTGCTGCCATCAGGCAACAGGTTCACCGGAAAGGTCTACGCGATACACCTCGAAAGCATCATCCGGCTTGAGTTTGAGGCGGTGGGACATAAAACGCTCTATGTCAAAGGCGTTTTTCTTGTCATAATCCGATGTAAAGCGATAGAGGGGGTGCTTGGTGAGATCATATTTGTTGGACAGAAACGGGCGCACACCACGGAGCTGGAGGATGCACTTGCCACCGTCCAAAACGGCAAGCTCGTCCACACTCATAAGCTCCTTACCCAATTTCTGATAATTGAGAGAATGGGAAACCTCGCGCCCTCGACTTTCGCCGGTGTTGTAGCTGTCGATGGTTTCCTTACCCAGCGCCGTCGCCAGTTCTTTCAGCGTACCGGGTTCTTTTCCGCCCAGGAAGATGGAGCAATCCATGTTTCCCACAATGGTGTCTGCGCTGTCCTTATACAAGGCTTTGAGCTGGCTTTGCGCCTGCAAGACAAGACAGCAGGAAATCTCTCTGGAACGGATCGTTGCCACCAGCTTTTCCAGACGGGGTATCTGCCCGATATTCGCCGCCTCGTCGATCAGACAGCGCACATGGACAGGCAAGCGCCCGCCGTACACATCGTCTGCTTTTTCGCAGAGCAGATTAAAGAGCTGGGTGTAACACATGGAAATGAGAAAGTTAAAGGTATCGTCCGTATCGGACATGATGATGAACAGGGCGGTTTTTCTATCGCCCAGGGTGTCCAGTTGCAGTTCGTCGTAGGCTGTCAGCTCCCGAAGCTCCTGAATATCAAAGGGCGCAAGGCGCGCACCGCAGCTAATCAAGATGCTTTTTGCGGTCTTGCCGGCAGCTAACTTGTACTTGGCATACTGACGGACTGCAAAGTGGTTGGGTTTGCGCTCCTTCAGCTCGGCAAACATCAGGTCAACGGGATTCTGAAATTCTTCATCATCCTCCCGGACTTCCATGGCATTGATAAACTCAATGAGGGTGGAGAAGTTCTGTTCCTCCACCGGCGCTTCATAGTGGATGTAGCCGATGAGCGCGGTATAGAGCAGGGTTTCCGCTTTCACCCAAAAATCATCCCCGGCTTTGCCCTCGCCCTTGGTGTTGGCGATCAGGGTCGTTACCAGCTTCAAAATGTCCTTTTCCGAATGGATATAGGCAAAGGGGTTGTAGTGGTGACTTTTCTTGAAATTGATGGTGTTCAAGATTTTGATGCGGTACTGATTGCGCCGCAGCGCATTTCCGCACTCCGTCACAATACTGCCCTTGGGGTCTGTGACCACGAAGCTGACCGGATAGGTTTTGGATGTGCATTGGAGCAAATTGGGTTTCAGCCAGAAGCGGGTCTTACCGGAGCCGCTTCCCCCGATGATTAAAACATTCTTATTCCGCGCCGTTTTCGGGTCTTTCGGGCGGTTGTTCATGGTCAGGCACTCCGTCTGCGTGAGAATGATGTTGTTCTCAAACACGGGGTCTACATAGGGGCGAATATCGTCTGCGTTGCCCCAACGGGCGCTGCCATATTCCAGATTTTTGCGGAATTTCTTGGCGTTCTTGCCCTTAAAGTAGACCACAAGCCGAATGACAACGGCGGCAGCAATGCCTACACACAGGTCAATGGGATGGAAGCTGGGCATGATGGACTGGAACGCGGTACTCATGCCGGTCATAATGTTCAGCAGCTTACCGGAGAGGTCTGCGCCGGGAGCCAGCCGCGCCGCTTCGCTCACTTTGGTGATAAGTAGCGCGATGAACACATACGGGATGTTCGGAAGAATGAGCTTTTTGTAATTGATCTGTTTCATCGTTCCAGCTCCTTCCGTTTCGTCCTGTCCACCACAGCCGATTTAATGAGCGCCTTGAAATGCTGGAGCTTTTCCAGTACGGAGGGGCGTTCCGCTTTTTTGACCTGTTTGGCGGTGTATTCCTTGAACGCGGCAGTCATGGCATCGGCATCCGGTGCTTTGAAGAACACCAAATACCGGTTTTCGCCCTTGACCTTGAACGGAGCGAAGTCAATGCCGTATTTCCGGGCAATGCGGTTGAATGAGCCGATGTTCTTGTCGGTGACTTCGATGCTCTGCAAGCCCTTGTCCTTGGCGGCAAGCTGCTTGACGGTCATCTTGCCGTGGGGATTTTCCTTGTTGTACTGATGCTTCTGATGGCTTGCTTTCATCTGCTCCACCAGCTTGGCAAGGGCTTTTTTCAATTCCTGTTCGCCCAGCTTTCCGCAGTCTACGATCAGCGAAACTACTTTCTGTTCAACTTCTTCCTGCACGACTTATCACGCTCCTTTCCTCAGATTTGCAGGGAGAACAGGCAGGCACTAAGGTGGTACTACCAAATGGCGAAGAAAGATAATCCTCACTTGCTTCTCCTTTCTCCGAAATGTACCGGCTGGTTGCGAAGCTGCTTTGCCGCATTCTCGGCAATCCGCAGTTTGTTGACGGGCGGCAGATATGCAACGGAAACACCAGCCCATGCGTCGATCAGAATACCGGAAGCCTTATTGAGAACGGTGTAATCCACATCCGTTGAAATTTCCTGCTCCGGGAAGAATATCTGCTGTATATCCGACAGGGCTTTTCTTTCCTCGGATGTGAATACATACCCAAGCGCAGAGCGAAGCCCCATTTTGATGGAGGCTTCCCGCAGGATTTTGGATACGCGCAAATAGAACTCTGCCCGTTTCTTTTCATCGGTCTTATTCACGGCGGTGTCCTCCTTCGGCGCGTCCCTGTCCCTTAACGGTCAGGATACCGTCCAGCGTGGTAGCGGTGATCCGCAGGCGTTCCGCAACGGCAATGTCGTTCTTCATGCTTTCATCCACGGTATCGCCGCAGACAACAAGCACATGGGAGCGGCGCAGATATTCACGCGCCATGTCGATGCCGTCCTTATGCTCCTGGGGGATTTCATCACTCAGGAACAGGGGCAGGAACAGCATGGGGCAGATGGGCGAAAAGCCAGCGTCATAGACAGCCCTGCAATATTTGGCGGCATTTTCGGTGTTTTCAAATTCGTTCTCGCCCCAGGGGGCGGTGATGTAGGCAATAGGGCGTTTCATCGGTATCTAAATCCTTTCTCCCGTTTCGGGCATGAAAATAGCGACCTTTACAGGCCGCTGTGAAAATCGTGATTGACCAGCATGGTGTAGTGGTTGTCGATGGTGGAAACGGAGTTGAACAGCGCCGCCATGAGATAGGCTTTTGTGTTCCAGACGCGGGTAGTGTTTTCCCGGATACCGTCCATAACCTTCTCGATGTGCATGGAGGTTATTTTCTCAAACCGCTGTTGGACAAATCCCGTGGGATATTCCGCATCCCGCCCGATCTTGATGGTAGGACTTCGGTTCATGGCAACCTCCAGCATGATTTCCACAAGCTCGTCAAGCTGCATACGGTCATGCTGCTGGCAGATACAGTCGTACTCTATCTGCTCTTTGATTTCTGCTCTCTTATCAAATCCGTCCGTCAGTCCGTCCGCCGCAGGCGCAGCAGAAGGAAAGAATGAATGAGTATTTGATAGATCAGTAATTGTTTTTTGAGTATTTGATTTCTTAGTATTTAATTGCGCGGGATTATCCGTATCCGGTTCCTCCGCATCTGATTCCTCCATATCTGGATTTACCATATACGGGTTTTCCGTATCTGGTAAGGTCGTATCAGGTGCAGAGTTTTTCGGTTTCCGGGGTTTCTCAAAGATGGTGTATTCCGTATCGGAGATCCGCCCATCTTTGCCGCGAAGCCGTCGGCGTATGATGTAGCCTGCCTGTTCCAGCTCTTTGAGCGTTTTACCTATGGCATCTACACCCTCCTTGCAGATTGCCGCCAGTCCTCGCGTAGTGTAGTTCCACTCATCGGGCAGGGACAGCATCATGGATAGCAGCCCCTTTGCTTTGAGGGAAAGGTTGCTGTCTTTCAGGTGATGATTGCACATCACCGTATAATCCCGCGTCCGTTCAACGCGAAATACAGCCATGTTTTTTCACCTGTTTCTGTGGAAATATGCTCTGTGGGTTACAGCTCGTAGATGGGCTGGTTGTGGTCGTAGTAGGGTTCGCACATGGCGGCAAGCTCGGCAACCAAGTCCTCCAAATCCAGATCAAGGTCGCTGTCCGTCCAATCGTTGCCCTTGTAAACACGGTACTCGGTGATGTACTCGCCGTTGCCCACTTCAACATAGAAGTTCGCAACGATGGCAAAGCCCATATCTTCAAGCAGCCACAGCTCCATAGAACGGGCGGCAACTACCGCACCGGCGAAGCCCTCACCCATATCCTCATACAGCAGGGTTGCTCTCTGCTTAAACAACTCAGTGCCGCGATAGTCCATACTGAACTCATGCTCACCGTCAGCGCGGTAAGAGTATACCGTTTCGGCATTGTTCCAGACCGCTTGCAGCAGGGTATCGTAGTCTATGTCCTCCAGAAACTCGTCGATCTCCGTTTCGGAATAGCCGACTTCCGTACCTTTCCGGAAAAGCTCGGTCAGCGCATTTTCCAGTTCTGTTACTTTGTTCAAGGTAAATCCCTCCAATCGTTTTAGTGACGCCGCTTTTTCCGGTCAGCGAGGATATGTCCCTCGATGATGGCGGCGTGTTTGCGGATTTTGATTTCACCGCGTTTTTCGGATGCCAGGGCTTTTGCATACCCCTCATCGGAGAGGAACAGCCGCAGCCGCTCACCCTTATCACCCACAGGGGCTTCCCAAGTCAGAACATCGAAAATAATCATGTGGCGGGTTTCATCCATGAAGCGTTCCAGCGCGAGGATGCCGTGACCGCCGATGAAGTCAGCATCAGCTCCCATACTCGGCACCACGCGCTTTGATCTGAAAGGCGGCAAGGCCATATCTGGCGATAAGGGTGGCGTTGACGATCAGGCGCAGCGCCTCCGGGTCGATGATCTCCGGGTCTGACAAGTCCTCCACGGTGACGGATTCTGTTTTGGAGTACAGGTCACGCGCCGCCATGAACAGGGCGTAGTTATGGGGGGAGATATTACGAAGTACGGCATAACCAAACTCAATACCGTGCTTGCAGAAGCAGTTTGCCGTGCGGCGGTGAATGTCATCATTGGCAGTGAGCAGATACATCGCCGCATAATAGGCGTTGGTATCACGGGAGCGGCGATACTTCTGAACGGCGCGCTCAAACTGCATCCTGCGCTCATGCTGTTCGTTGCTCCACAGGCTTCCGTGGAAATGCTTGATAAGCAGCTTGAAGCGGTAGAACAGGCGGCGGTCATAAGAAAAGGTTTCCGTGATCGCTTCGCGGTAGCCTACCACACCAGCCTCAATGCGTTCTGCCAGCCAGGGGCAGCGCAGAGCGGTACAGCCCACTTTTTTCACATACTCGGTGCAGAGCTGGCAGCTAACATCCTGCGGACTGTATTTGAAAGTATTGATATACATGGGTTCCTCCTTCCGGGCATAAAAATATCGGGCAAGCAAACAGGGCTTGTCCGATCATCGGCTTTGGTCGCGCTGGCGCTTTTTCTGCCATGCGTCCAGTAACTTGAATATGACTTCCTCCATGCGCTGCGGCGTGTAGGAGCGCGGGAAGTATTTTTTGATCTTGTCCATGGGAATGGTTAAATTCCACACTTCGGGTTTCTTCTGTTCCATCATAATCGAGAGCATGGTGTCCTCATTCAGTTCGCCGCTCTGACTGAGTTTCTTCATTCTCTGCGCCTGGGACAGTGAGGGCGTGGCCTGTTCGCTGTCGATGGTTTCAAGCAATAGGGCTTGTTCCTTGGGGGTAAGCGCCGCAAGCTGATATGCGGGGGTAAGGGCGATTTTCTTTTCATCCACCATCTGCTGAAGCTCCGGGACTAACTGCGTCAGGGAGATATAGTTGCGGATGGTATCGCCGCTCACACCGGCTTCCTGTCCGATCTCATCGTCGCTTCGGAACTTAGCCGAAATATTCGGCGAAGTTAAATCCGTCCGTGCGCCCTGCCGTTTGATGGCATCCATTTTGATCTTGTATGCCTTGGCGCGTTCAGAGGGCAGGATGTTTTCGCGCTGAAGGTTGCTGTCCACCATGATGATGGTTGCGGTATCCCTGTCCATGTTTCGGACGATGGCAGGCATGGAAGCCAGCTCTGCCAGTTCACAGGCGTGTTTGCGACGGTGTCCGGCGATGATTTCATATCCACCTTCTTCCCTTGGACGGACAATCGCGGGGACGAGTACGCCATACGCCTTGACGCTTTCTGCGGTTTCCCTCATGGAATCATCATCCCTCACCTGAAATGGGTGATCTGGAAAAGGATGCAGTTCGGCAAGTGGGATTTGGATAACGACTTCCGGTTGTACTTCCTTTTCCGAGGGAGGCGCGGTCTTTTTACCATGCTCTTTCTGCGTGGTTTTCTCCGGCATTGTTTTCCTCCTGTCGGTATTGGATTTTGGGTACAAAAAAAGGACATTTCTTCTTTTCAGAGGAAATGTCCTGATTTCTTGGGCAGGCAGACAGCCCGCCCAAACGGTATTTAGTTTTTGTCGTTAATATAACACCTCCTACGATATAACTACTTCGCGGCTTGATTTTTCGGGTTGGAAAAGGATGAAAAACCTTGCCTGATAACCGAAAACCCTTGAAATACGGGGCTTTTCCGGTTTGTCGTAATTATACCGTAAGGGCACCTGAATGCCTCCCTGCTCATCAACAGCGGTGTTGACGTGCGCACCGTATCCGCCTCGCTGGGTCATTCACAGGTAACCACCACCCTCAATATCTACGCACACACCTTTGAGGAAGCACAGGCCAGAGCAAGCGAGGCTG
>JAZNNV010000237.1:0-7152 GCA_045580465.1 Faecousia sp. | reverse complement strand
ACGATGAACTTTGCGCCCATTTCAACAGCCTTCTTGCACTGCTCCAGATTCAGAACGGTGCCGGCGCCGACCAGCATATCGGGACAGTTGTCGGCAACAGCCTTGATGGCGTCGGGGGCAGCAGCGGTGCGGAAGGTGGTCTCCATGACGTCAATGCCGCCTGCCAGCATGGCATTGGCAGTGGGGATCGCATCCTTTGCGTCATCGATCACAACAACGGGGACAACGCCTGCAGCTGCGAGTCTTGCTAATACATCCATAATTCAATTACCTCCTGATGGCTTGGTACAAGCCAAAATTCAATGGTGATATTTTTAGAACACGTTGAAAATGCCCTAATTTGCTATGTTAATTATAGTGTCGTTTCCTGATTCTGTCAATCGTAAAAACACCTGAAAGTACAGCAGAATCACGTTAATAAAGAATGCCTGCCATAAGCGATGCTTACAGCAGGCATTTGGACATTATTCCTTATTGCGGATTTCCTCAGGCAGCAGCTCAGCAGGGATGATCTCCACATAAAAGCTGATGCAAATATCCTCGGGACAGCCGTCGTCGTCCACTGCGGTCGTCCATACATTGATGTTGCACACCTCACCGGGGAAGACATCATGCAATTCGCCGCTTTCACGGTTTTTGAAACGCACACCGATCTCCTCACCGTTTTCATTGAAAATGCTGTCCTCAACGGAAAGGTGCAGACTCCAGAGCTTGCGCAGCGGAATGATCTCTTCCGGCGCGCCGCCGGCATCCACATATCCGTGACCTCCGAAATGCTCAAAGGTTCGATTGCTGATACGAAGATAGAAGCGGGATTGTGCCATGACAGATTCCTCCTGTTGTTTCTGATACCTATATTATAACAAACAGGGCAGGAGCGTGTCAAGTCATCGTACGATCAGTAGCTGGCGACCTCAGCGGATTTCAGCTGCAGCTGGAGCTTGTCCGCAATGAGGGCGATGAACTCCGAATTGGTGGGCTTTCCCTTGGTATTACTGACAGTATAGCCGAAGAATCTTTGCAGGGTGTCCAAATCACCACGGTCCCATGCCACTTCGATAGCGTGGCGGATGGCACGCTCCACCCGGGAGGGCGTTGTACCATAGGTCTTGGCGACCTGCGGATAGAGTACCTTTGTGATAGCGTTGATCACATCCATATCATTGACCGCAATAATGATTGCCTCGCGAAGATATTGGTAGCCCTTGATGTGGGCAGGAACACCGATCTCATGAATGATGCCGGTGACCATGGTCTCGATGCTGTTCTTGTCCGGGCGGCGGATAGGAATGACCCGCTGGTTCTCCCCACCGCGGAATTCTTCCAGACGCTCGACAATGGCAGATACGTCGCAGGGCTTGAGCATCAGATAGCGTGTGCCAAGAGCTGCGGCTGCCGATGCAACGTAATCCGTGACAAAGCCGGAGGTTGCCAATGTAACAGGCTTCTTATCCATGCCTGCGATCGATTTCAGAACTCCGATGCCATCCTTCTTGGAAAGCATCAGATCCAAGACCAGAATGTCAGGGCGCTTATCCTGAATCATACGGACGGCTTGGTCTCCATCGGTTGCCGTGCCGATGACTTGAAAGCCCTCTGCGTGCCCCAACGCAGCGACAAGTGACGAGCAAAAGTCCTCTGCGCCGTCAGCAATTAAAACTGTTGTGCGGTTATCCATAATTACCTCTCCTGTCAGATTGAATTTTGTTCCCCTAAAATCCACGACAGTGCGTGATCCATGCGACAAATACAATTTATCATAAAGCATCGCTTTTTGCAAGGAGAAATCAAAACAATCGTTCGACAATGGTCGACGGATTTCGACAAAGGGAAGGCAAAAATCGTTTTTTCTATGAGAAAATGCTGTAATTGTTTGCAGGAGGGGAAAATCGGAAATGACTTGACGGGCGCTATGAAAATGGTGTAGAATAAGGACAACTGTTTATATAGGAGGAACATATTATGAATGAAGTATGGAATCTGGACCCCATCTATAAGGGCTTTGACGATCCCGCATTCGAAGCGGACATCGCTCTGTGCAAGGGAAAACTGCAGGAATTTGCCGCTTTCACGGCAGAGCTTGCGAATTGCGATGCATTGACGGGTCTTCAAAAAGGCATTGCGCTTCTGGAGCAGATCGAGGAGCTTGTCAATAAGCTGGGTCTTTTCGCGTCACTGCGCCAGTCTGCCAATTCCCGCGATGCAGAGGCAGCTTCCCAGATGGGTCGCCTGATGGCGCTTTACAGCGCGATGGCAGCGCCTAATGCCGCCTTCCGTGAGTGGGTTTCCAAGCTGCCGAACCTGATGGAGCTGGTGGAGTCCGATGCGGAGCTGAAGGAATACAGCTTCATGTTCAGCAAGATCGCTGATTCCAGCCGCTATCAGCTGCCCGGCCGCGGTGAGGAGATCATGGCGCGGATGCGCCTTTCCGGCGGCAGCGCGTGGAGCGATCTGCAGGGCTACCTGACCAGTACCGTTCCCGTTGAATACAACGGCACCACGACCAATCTGTCCACCATTCGCAACCTTGCTTACGATGCAGATCCTGCCGTCCGTAAGGCTGCTTACGAGGCAGAGCTTGCCTGCTATGAGCGCATCAAGGATTCGGTGGCATTTGCGCTGAACTCCATCAAGCTGGAGACCATTTCCGACTGCCAGCTGCGCGGCTACGACTCTCCGCTTGCAAGAACCCTGAAGCATTCCGACATGAAGCGCGAAACGCTGGATGCCATGCTGGCTGCGATGGATGAATACTGCCCCAAGTTCTGGCAGTACCTGAAGGCAAAGTCAAAGGCTCTTGGTCACGAAAACGGTCTTCCGTGGTACGATCTGTTTGCGCCCATGGGCAAGGCATCCTCCAAGTTTACAACGGAAGAGGCAAAGGCATATTTGGTTAAGCAGTTCTCCACCTTCGATCAGGAGCTGACCGATATGGTGGCGGAGGCATTTGACAATGCGTGGATCGATTTCTATCCCCGGGACGGCAAGGCAGGCGGCGCGTTCTGTGCCGGCGCGGAGTGCCTTGGCGAGAGCCGCATTCTGACCAACTATGACGGTCAGCTGGGCGACGTTGTCACGCTGGCGCATGAGCTGGGTCATGCCTTCCACAATCTGTGCATCAAGGGACACAAGCCTCTGAATAAGGATTATTCCATGCCCGTTGCGGAAACCGCATCCACCTTTAACGAGTGCATCGTTATGGCGGCTGCCATTAAGAGCGCTGCGTCCGACGATGAGCGCCTTGCCCTGATCGAATCCCAGCTGCAGGATGCGACCCAGATCATCTGCGACATCTACTCCCGTTTCCGTTTCGAGGCGATGGTCTTCGAAAACCGCGAGGAGAAGTTCATGAATGCCGATACGCTGTGTCAGTTCATGACCGAGGCGCAGAAGCAGTCCTACGGCGACGGTCTGGATCACAGCTGCATGCATCCTTACATGTGGGTGTGCAAGGGTCACTACTACGGACCGACCTTCTACAACTTCCCCTATGCCTTCGGCGGTCTGTTCGCCCGTGGCTTGTACGCACAGTACCTTGCAGAGGGTGAGAGCTTCGTTCCCAAGTACAAGAAGCTGCTGTATACCACCTCCGTCGCAACTGTCGAGGATACTGCCAAGGTGGCGGACATCGACCTGACGGACAAGAACTTCTGGCGTGGCGCACTGCAGACGATCGCAGACGAGATCGATCTGTTCTGCCAGCTGGTTGAGAAATAAGGGTGACGTTATGAAAAAGCAAACCAAAAACCTGATGGCATTTCTGGATGACTCGGTGAGTGTCTATCATGCAGCAGATTACATCGTGAAGCAGCTGCAGAAGGCCGGATATCAGCGGCTGTCAGAAGGGGAAAAGTGGACACTTTCTCCCGGCGGTAAGTATTACCTGACCCGTGGCGGCACGGCGGTGCTGGCATTCCGTGTGCCGGCGGGGGAGACCAAGGGCTTCCTGATGTCCGCAAGCCACTCTGACCGCCCCACCTTTAAGGTTAAGGAAAATGCGGAGCTGCGGGGAAAATACACCCGCCTTTCCACAGAAAAATACGGCGGTATGCTCATTGCACCGTGGCTGGATCGCCCGCTGTCCATCGCGGGTCGTGTGATGGTGGAAACGGAAAAGGGCATCGAGAGCCGCCTGGTGAATATTGACCGGGATCTGCTGATGATCCCCAATGTTGCCATCCACATGAACCGGCAGGCGAATGACGGCTATAAGTGGAATCCCGCGGTGGATACCCTGCCGCTTTTGGGCGGTGTGGATGCGGCAGGCAAGCTGAACGATCTGCTGGAAGCGGCGGCGGGGGGCAAGATCCTCGGTCACGATCTCTACCTGTATGTGCGGGAAAAGGCAACCGTCTGGGGCATCGATGAGGAGTATATTTCCTCTGCTGCCCTCGATGATTTGGAATGCGCTTGGGGTTGTACCCAAGGCTTCCTGAACGCAAAAGAAAGCGGCAGCATCCCGGTGCTGTGCATCTTCGACAGTGAGGAAGTGGGATCTTCCTCTGTGCAAGGTGCGGCATCCAAGCTGCTGGAGTCGACTATCGCGAGAATTTGTCAGGCGATGAAGCTGGATGAGCAGGTGATGCTTGCCAATTCCTTCATGATCTCTGCGGATAATGCCCATGCCATCCATCCCAATCACCCCGAATATGCCGATCCCAACAATGCGCCGGTGGTCAATGAAGGCGTTGTGCTGAAGTTCAATGCCAACCTGCGCTACAGCACCGACGGAGTGTCTGCGGCGATCTTCCGCTCAGTCTGCGCAAAGGCGGATGCGAAGGTGCAGACCTACTGCAACCGCGCTGACATTCCCGGCGGCTCGACCCTCGGAAATATCTCCCTTTCCCATGTTTCCATTCCCACGGCGGATATTGGTTTGCCGCAGCTGGCAATGCACTCCTGCTATGAAACTGCAGGCGTGCAGGATGCGATGGATCTGGAAAAGATCATGGCGACCTATTATGGCGGTACCCTCGCTGTGGACGGAGAGAATTATTGTTTCGAATAAAAAACGATGTGCCTGTCGCAATTTGCGGCAGGCACATTCCGTAAATTTGGGAAACAAGACTTGACAAACGGGGAATATGTGCTATAATTTTAGCTGTTCCGATACGGAGGCTTAGCTCAGCTGGTTAGAGCGCATGCTTCACACGCATGAGGTCACAGGTTCGAGTCCCGTAGTCTCCACCAACAAAGCAAACGGCACCCATTTGGGTGCCGTTTGTTTTGTTCTGGCGTCGACAAGGGACACGAACCGATTTAGATGCAATATGCCGGTGGCATATTGCTGCCACCAGTTCAAAAACTGGTGGCTACTTTAATTTTTGCCCCATGGGGCAAAAATGCAAATCGAGTCCCGTAGGGTCCAGCGCCGCAAGGCGCAAAAGGAGATGGAGAGTAAAGGGAAGTGCAAATCGAGTCCCGTAGTCTCCAGCGCCGTAAGGCGCAAAAGGAGACGGAGAGTAAAGGGAAGTGCAAATCGAGTCCCGTAGTCTCCACCGCAAAAGACACCACCCCTCGGGTGGTGTCTTTTGTTACAGCTTTACTTCCACAAAATTCTTTATGGTCATGGAGTCCTCTGTCACGTCACAATCCACAGCCAAAATGCTTACGCCGGCAGCGGCGGCGTCACGGAGGGCTTTGCCGAAATCGGGATCAGTGGCATCGTTTGGGTGAAGATAGGCTACATCCGTCATTTGGATGACAAACAGAACATACGCGCCGTAGCCTTCTTTGACGGCTTCCGCCAATCCCCGCAGGTGCTTGGCACCCCGAAGGGTAGGGGCATCCGGGAAGGCGCAGATGCCGTCCTTTTCAAGGGTGACACCCTTGACCTCCAGAAAGCATTGCCGTCCGTCGAGAGTGAAAGAAAAATCAAAGCGGGAATCCTTGTGAAATACCTCTGACCGCAGATCGGTGATCGTACCCAGTCCGCCGCCTCGCAGCCATTCGTCAGCAGCTTTGTTAGGGGCTTGGGAGTCCATGTTGATCAGGCGGTCTCCTTTCCAAACTGCGATCAGATCATACTTTGTCTTTCGATTGGGGTTTGCGGCAATTTCGCAGTACACCCGTGCGCCCGGGGTCAAAAGCTCCTTGCAACGCCCCGTATTTTTGACATGACAAACGACTTCCTCGCCATCGATCTCCACATGGGCGATAAAGCGGTTGGGTCGGCGCAAAAAACGTCCTTCAACGACAGAAATAGTCAATCACCTCCTGAAAGCTTTTTTTATAAAATAGCAGATATTCTACGCAGAAGCAAGAAAAAAGACCGAAAACGAGGCTATCAAAAAAGATAAAATAATACAATTGTCAATTAAATGGACATGCACTACAATAGAAGTGGTGAATAACCATTACTTTAATCGTGAAAGGAATGTTTTACATGGCAACTTTGCGTGATAAGATCTGGCTTTGGGGACAAATTCCCGGTGGACATCATAGCCCTGATTACTACAAGCTTTCGCTGATTCCAAAGGAAAACAAAATGACGCCCTCGGAGGGTTTGGAGTTTTTTGGCATTAACAATCTTTGCCGTGTCAAGTTGGGCAGAGAACCAAACTATGATTTTTTACAGGATCCGTGGTTGGGTGAGCCTGCCAAGCAGATCTGTCTTTCTCTGATCGGCGCCGGTGGCGCCGTTCCGAAGGATGATATGGATGCGATTTTGACGTTAGCGAAGGATGATCCTCGCATCGTCAGCGCGGTCATGGATGATTTTTACGGTCCTGAGCGCATGGAGGCATTCACACCGCAAGTGTTGCGCGGTTACCGGGAACGTTTGCATAATGCGTTAGATCGTCCGCTGGAGCTTTGGTCTGTCATCTACGAGCGGGATCTTGACAAGCCGATGAAGACCCGTGCCGTTGAGTTTGACCTGACGACTTTCTGGACTTGGTTTGGCGAGCATCTGCCGCAGTTGGATGAAAACATCAAACAGTTGCGCGAGAAGTTTATTGGTGACGGTCGGCTGATGCTGGGCGTGTATCTGTATGACTACGGCGGAAGAAAGCAGATGTCTGACGATCTGATGCGTCTGCAGCTGGACTACGTGGGCGAGAAGCTGGCTTCCGGTGAAATTGAGGGTGCGATCCTTTGCTCCAATTGTGTTGCGGATATTGGCTTGAGCTCTGTGCCGATTACTCACGACTG
>JAZNNV010000236.1:0-4966 GCA_045580465.1 Faecousia sp. | reverse complement strand
CGGGGCGAACGATCTTCTCGATGTGGTTGATGGGGTAGGAAACGCGGGTGTTCTCGGTGACGGAGCCGTCAGCGAAGTCGCACTTGCCGTTTTCGTCCACAGTCACGTTCTCCAGCAGAGCATTGCGCTTGATGGCGTTGTAGATGTCGGGCTCGGACTCGGGATCCAGGTTGATGACCTTTGCGTAGCAGCCGCCCTCGAAGTTGAAGACGCCGTTGTCGTCCCAGCCGTGCTCGTCGTCACCGATCAGCAGACGCTTGGGGTCGGTGGACAGAGTGGTCTTGCCGGTGCCGCTGAGGCCGAAGAACAGAGCGGTGTTCTCACCGTTCATATCGGTGTTGGCGGAGCAGTGCATGGAAGCCATGCCGTTCAGGGGCAGGAAGTAGTTCATCATGGAGAACATGCCCTTCTTCATCTCGCCGCCGTACCAGGTGTTCAGGATGACCTGCTCACGGGAGGTCAGGTTAAAGAGAACTGCGGTCTCGGAGTTCAGACCCAGCTCCTTGTAGTTTTCGACCTTTGCCTTGGAAGCGTTGTAGATGACGAAGTTGGGCTCGAAGTTAGCCAGCTCTTCCTCGGAAGGAGTGATGAACATGTTCTTGACGAAGTGAGCCTGCCATGCCACCTCAACGATGAAGCGGATCGCCATGCGGGAGTCGGGGTTGGTGCCGCAGAACAGGTCCATGACGTACAGCTTCTTGGGGCCGGACAGCTGCTTCAGAGCCAGCTCCTTGCAGGCAGCCCATGCTTCCTGAGATGCGGGCTTGTTGTCGTTGGGGAACTCCTTGGAGGTCCACCAAACGGTGTCCTTGGAAGTGTCATCCATAACGATGAACTTGTCTTTGGGGGAGCGGCCGGTGTAGATGCCGGTCATAACATTGACAGCACCCAGCTCGGTGAGCTGACCAACGTCATAGCCCTCCAGAGTGGGGTCCATCTCTGCTTCAAACAGCTCTTCGTAGGAAGGGTTGTGGACGATTTCAGTAGTGCCGGTAATGCCGTACTTTTCGAGAGACAATGCCATAATTTTATTTCCTCCTAAATTTCTATGCGGATGACCCGCTATTTTACATTTTTGCGGCGAAGGTGTGGACGAAATCCAATCTCCACCGCATACATTGTAACATAAAATTTCCCTATTGTCTACCGCTTTTGCAGTTTTTTCAGTATCGAATTATCGTTTTATTTTGCCAAAATTCACTGACGTCGTAGGGCGGGTGCTTGCCCCCGCCATGAAACGCATCAATATTGTAATGGCGGCACCAAGGGGCCGCCCTACGACCGGAAACGTTATGCCCGTAGGGGGCGGTTTTCCCGTCCCTCCGCAAATTAAAAGCACCCCGTGCAGATTGCACGGGGTGCAGAGCCTTAACGGACGTATTCGATGACGACCCGGCGGTTGGGTTCGGTGCCGGTGGAATGGGTGGTGATGTTCTCCATGTCCTGCAGCGCGGCGTGGATCACGTGGCGCTCGTAGGCATTCATCGGCTCAAGGGTGGTGCGGCGGCGTGCCTTCAGCACCTGCTGTGCCTTCTTGCGGGCATAGCGGCGCAGGCTGTCCTCCCGCTTTTCACGGTACTGCTCCGCATCCACATTGATGCGCAGGTGACCCTCGTGACCGTGGTTGATGGAGTAGTTTGCCAGATGCTGCAGCGCATCCAGCGTATCGCCCCGACGACCGATCAGGTAGCCCAGATCGTCGCCCACCAGCTCGACGTGGTAGGTATTGCCCTCGCCCTTGGTGGCGTGGGGAACGGCGTTAGAGCCCATATGCTCTAGCAGACCCTTCAGGAACTGCTCGATCTTTTCCTCCACGGAGCCGGGCTCGGCGGGGGTGTAGACCTTCGGCTCAGCAGGAGCCTTGGGAGCTTCGACTTTCTTTTCTGCCTTCTTTTCAGGCTTGGGAGCTTCCTGCTTGGGCGCTTCAGCCTTGGGGGCAACGGGCTTTGCTTCTTCCTTCTTCACGGGAGCGGAAGCCTTGGGCTTGCTGCGGGAAGCGGAGCTGAGCGCGCTCTTGGGCGCGGCGGGGACGGGATCGGGTGCTTCGTAGAACACCTGCACCTTGGCAGGCTGCGCACCCAGACCGAGAAAACCGGGCTTTGCCTGCTGCAGGACCTGAACAGAAACGCTGTCGCGGTCCAGACCCAGCTGGGTCAGAGCAGCCTCGATCGCCAGATCGATGGTCTTGCCGGTGGCAATGATATTTTTCTCCACTGATTATTCCTCCGTATTTTTGTAGCGGTCAGGATCGTAGGCACGACCCTTGCAGTAGGGACGATCCGCGATGCCGGAAAGGGGCTTCTTTTCATCGACCTCTTCCTCTACCTCGATGCCTCTTTTTGCATCGTAGTCGCGCTTTGCGGCAGCTCTTGCTGCTTCTTCCGCCTGCTGCTGCTGTTTTTGCAGCTTTTTCTTACTGGTGTTTTCGGTGATGCCGTCGGGGTTGGCGGCGCGGCGCTCAGCGCGCTGGCGCTCCTTTTCCTCCTCCAAAGCATCCTTTTCAAGTGCCTTCTTCAGACGCTCAGCGTCCTCTGCGTCGTAGACCTTACGCAGCTTCTTGGTCAGGATCATATCCTCCACCGTGCGGACGATGCCGCCGACGAACCAGTAAAGGCTGAGCGCGGCAGGGACGGTGAAGCCGATCCAAAGGCTCATAATGGGCATCATCCACATCATCATCTTGCCAGTCTGAGCGGAGTCTGCCTTCTTGGCAGCTTCCTTGTCCTGCAGACCGTTCTTGTCGGTGATGAGGGAGTTGTTGGCTCTCTGATTCAGCAGCATCTGCAGGATCTGGCTGCCGGCGGAGATCAGGGGGATCAGCAGCGCGCCGATGTGCGCCCAATCCCATGCCCAAAGCTTGGAATCAAAGATGTTGAACTGGGGAATGACACCCAGATCGATGCCGATAAAGCCGGCATTCAGACCGGTGAGGGTGTGCTCGGAAATTTCAGGCAGCGCTTCCTTCACAAGGTCGGCGTACTGACCGATGTTGGAAATGGCGATGATCTGCTCGTAGTAAGCGCCGGTGGTGAACAGCTCGGGATTTGCGCCCTTGATCACCTCGATGATCTTACCTGCGGTCTCTGCGCTCTCGTGGAACATATACACGATAGGCTCACGCACCACGGAGTACAGAGGAATGAGAATCAGCAGCGGGATCAGGCTCCACAGGCAGCCACCGCAGCCCATGGACGCGCCCTCTTCCTGCTGAAGCTGCTGGATTGCCTCCTGCTGCTTCTGCTGGTCATTTGCGTATTTTTCCTTGATGGCCTGAATTCTGGGCTGAAGACGGGTCATCTTCATCATGCTCTTCTTGGACTTGATGGTGATGGGCAGCAGCACCAGCTGCACGAGAACGGCAAAGAGGATCAGCGAGATGCCGTAGTTACCGGTAAAACGGTACAGATAGTCCAGAAGATAACCAAAGGGGACGGTAATAAAATCCATTGATCAAAAACTCCTTATGGATCATGGTACGGGGTCATAGAAGCTGCCCTTGTAAAAAGGATTGCAGCGCAGCAGCCGCTTGAAAGCAAGCCAGCCACCCTTTATGGCGCCGTATTTGTTGATTGCTTCAAAAGCATAAGCGGAGCAGGTGGGTCGGAAGCGACAGGACGGGGGCGTCAGGGGAGAAATTTGTGTCTGATAGAATCGGATGAGGGCGAGAAAAATCTTTTTCATTTGGGGTGTTCTCCCAGGATCCCTGCCTTTTCGGCAAGGGAGAGGTATGCCTTGACCAGCATCGGGAACGGCGCGTCAACGCTTTTGCTCCGTGCCACCACCACGATGTCAAAGCCCGGCTTAAAGAGTGCCTCATTCAGGCGGTAGACCTCACGAAGTCTGCGCCGGGCGCGGTTTCTCACCACAGCACCGCCCAGCTTTTTGCTGACGGTGATGCCGACCCGGTTGCGGTCGGAGTGGTTCGGACGGGCATAAAGCACCAGATGGCTGTTTGCCACACCCTTGGTCTTGTACAGCCGGCGGAAAATGTGATTCAGTTTCAGTGCACCGGAAAATTTCATAACGATCCCTCGATTGTCCCCATGTTATGAGATACCAAAGCCTCCCCTGTGTAAGGGGAGGTGTCAGAAATCTTTGATTTCTGACGGAGGGGTTGTAAGGCATCAGCACGCGACAATCCCTCAGTCACGCTGTTCGCGTGACAGCTCCCTTTACACAAGGGAGCCTTATAAAGTATCCATAAAACAGGGGAAGCGGGGCGAATGCTCCTTCGCCCCGCTTATAGCTCCCGTTTCGCATAGAGCGATTAACCTGCTATTGTCACCTGATCAGGCGGACAGAACCTTGCGGCCTCTTGCACGGCGGCGGGCCAGAACCTTACGACCGTTTGCGGTAGCCATTCTCTGACGGAAACCGTGGACCTTGGAACGATGACGCTTGGTGGGCTGATAGGTACGCTTCATTGACGATACACCTCCTGTTAATCACTTTTTATGCTCGACAGTCTTTTTGACCGCAGCAACACAAATTCAGACCATATTTGGTCATGCTATGGTATTATAGCCGAAAAAATCAATAAGGTCAACTACTTTTTTTACGTTTTTTGCATTTTTTCATGGGATTTTTGAGAAAATGCACAGTTAAAACTGTAGGGGAGGCGTTTCGCCTCCCGCGGGACGGGAAACCCATTCCCTACAGATTTTAGGAATATGGTCGCCCCTACGGGGTCGATTGTTATTGTAGGGCGGGTGCTTGCTCCCGCCATCGGAATATCCGACCTCGACGGGCGGATATTCCGCAATTGTTCCCTTGCGGTCTTTGCGCCTGACGGCGCGATATTTTGCATCTGCAAAATATCTGGCGGGAGCAAGCACCCGCCCTACGATTTATGAACAGTTTACGCGGCGTCGAAGGCGCCCTCCCCTACAATAAAACTGCCCGCCTTTTTGGGCGGGCAGGTGTGTATTACAGCGGTGCTTGTTTGATTTTTGCAAAGCGGCGGGGG